>NZ_JBIBHN010000022.1:0-29769 GCF_042957035.1 Streptomyces sp. NPDC008137
TTGCGCTCGGGCCCGTCGCCCGCCTCGATGCCGTCGACCTCGACGAGCCCGTTCTTCAGCAGCCGGGACATCGTCGAGTAGACCTGGCCGTAGTGCAGCGGCCGGTCGTGACCGAACTTCTCGTCGAAGGCCCGCTTCAGGTCGTAACCGTGGCGCGGGCCGGACTCCAGGAGTCCCAGGAGGGTGTGACCGATGGACATGCCCCGCACTCTACACATCGTGTATACGCGATGTGTATACACGGCATGCATACTCCGCGTGCGCACATCGTGGCGAGGTGTACGACAGCGCAGGTGAGGAAGTCGGCGGTCCCGATCGTCACGGTTCGGAAAACAGGCACCTACCGGGCGCCGGACATGATCCGGAACACCGGGACCCCCTCCCGGAAGGCCACTTCCAGGTCCGCCCCGGCGGACGGCTCCCTCTCCCCCACCACCTCCGTCATCATCCGCGGCCCCTCCGCCAGGTCGACCACGGCGGCGACGTACGGCACGCGTTCCGCGAACGGCGGCAGGTCGTTGCGGTGGACGACGGACCAGGTGTAGAGGGTGGCCCGGCCGCTCGCGACCTCCCAGACGACGTCCTCGCTCCAGCAGCGCGGGCAGAACTCGCGCGGGTAGAGGTGGGCCCGGCCGCAGGCCAGGCAGCGGCGGATCAGCAGCCGGCCCCCGGCCGCCGCGTCCCAGTACGTCCGGGTGAAGGCGTCGGGCTCGGGCAGGTCGAAGCGCCCGGTCGACGGCCCGCCCATCAGAACAGCCCCAGCGCGCTGTCCAGCGACCATGTCTGCCAGGACATCCCGAACAGCCCGACCACGGACATCAGCGCCATCATCGAGTTCTGCCCCTGCTCGGCCACGTCGTGGATCATGAGCGTGAGGTAGAGGATGTTGAGCAGGAACCCGCCGAGCAGGGCGACCGGGGTGAGGAAGCCGGTGATCAGGCCCAGACCCAGGGCGAGTTCCGCGTAGACGACGACGTACGCCATCACGCGCGGGCGGGGTGCGACGACCGCGCCGAACCCCGAGCGGACGGCGCTCCAACGGTGCTCGGCCGCTATCCGGGCCGCCCACTCGATGCCGGCGCCCCGTTCGAACCAGGCCTTGCGGTCCTTGTGCCGCCAGCTCTCCAGCCACCACAGCCCGAGCCCGATCCGCAGTACGGCCAGCCACTCGGCTCCGCCGAGCCAGATCGTGTCCATGCGATCTGACGGTACGTCAGTTATCTGGATCCGCAAGACCCCGCGACAGGGCTGCCCGCGGCCCCGGAGCCTGCGCGCTCCGCGGCGAGGAGGCCGCATTCCGGTCGGCACGGCCTCCGGTCCCCCCGTCCGTCGCCGGAGGCCGTGCCCAACAGCCACATGTCAGGAGTGATCACCGGCCCGCCACAACCAGGCGCCCTACGCCACGATCCCCACCCCCTCCCCCTACAGCCGTGATCAATCCGCAACCAATTCCGGTCTTGACCGAGACCCATCAAGCGGGCCCGTGATTACGCTCCCGCTCATGGCCGACTCCACGCCCTCCCCACACTCCTCCGCGCACCCCACACCGGACCGCCCCGTCTACGTCATCGGCGGCGGCCCCGGCGGACTCGCCGCCGCGTACGCGCTGCGCGCCCGGGGCGTACGGGCCGTCGTCCTGGAGAAGTCCGACCGCGTCGGGGCGTCCTGGCGCCGCCACTACGACCGGCTGCATCTGCACACCACCCGCCGTCTGTCGGCCCTGCCCGGGCTGCCGATGCCGCGCCGGTTCGGGCGGTGGGTGTCCCGGGACAACGTGGTGCGGTACCTGGAGAAGTACGCCGAGCACCACCGCCTGGAGATCGTCACCGGCGTCGAGGTGTCCCGGATCGAGCGCACGCCCGACGGCACGGGCTGGCTGCTGCACGCCACCGGGGGCAGGGAACTGACCGGCTCGGCTGTCGTGATCGCGACCGGCTACAACCACACCCCGCGACTGCCGGACTGGCCCGGCCTCGACACCTTCACCGGCGAGTTCCTGCACGCCGGGGAGTACCGCAACGGCACGCCCTACACCGGCCGGGACGTCCTCGTCGTCGGCGTCGGCAACACCGGTGCCGAGATCGCCGTGGACCTGGTGGAGAGCGGCGCCTTGCGGGTCCGGCTGTCCGTGCGCACCGTCCCGCACATCGTGCGCCGTTCCACGGCCGGCTGGGCCGCCCAGTACAGCGGTGTCCTGGTACGCCGTCTGCCGGTCGGCCTCGTCGACCGGATCTCCCGCGCGCAGGCCAAGGTGGCGATCCCCGACCTGTCGGCGCACGGGCTGCCGCGCCCCGACACCGGGCTGTACACCCGGGTGAGGCAGGGTGCGATCCCGGTGCAGGACGTCGGCCTGATCGACGCCGTACGCAAGGGCAAGGTCGAGATCGTGGCCGCCGTTGAGTCCTTCGAGGGCGGCGGGAAGGTCGCCCTCGCCGACGGCACCGTGGTCGAGCCGGACGCGGTGATAGCCGCCACGGGTTACGTCCGTGCTCTGGAGGGCCTGGTCGGCCACCTCGATGTGCTCGACGCCCACGGCAAGCCGGTCACCCACGGCGCCCGCTGCCCGAAGACGGCCCCCGGCCTGTACTTCACCGGCTTCACCAACCCGATCAGCGGCAACCTGCGCGAGCTGGCGATCGACGCGGTGAGCATCGCAAAGGCGGTGGCGGCGCGGACCTCGAGCGCCAGAACCTTGAATAGCGACATTGACACGAACTTCTCTAAATAGTCGCTTATTGACTGCGCATTAGGGAAACTTAGGGCTGCAATAGGTCTGGTTTGCGAGTCCAGAACTCCCCCAGGAGGTCGGCGATGAGGCCACTGACCGACAACCCGGTCGGCGAAGCGAACGACGACGCGTTCGGCTTCATGCCCTACGTCCGCGTCCTGCACGAAGCCGTAGCGGAAGCCGATCCCTTGCCGCTGACCGTCGGGGTGTTCGGGGCGTGGGGGACGGGCAAGTCGAGCTTCCTGAGCCTGTGGCAGGGCATCTTCGACGAGGGGAAGGACCGGACCATCTGGTTCAACCCTTGGAAGTACGACCGCAAGGTCGAGGTCTGGGCGGCCCTGCTGCACACCATCCTGGCCGAGATGGAGCAGGAGGAGCGGCTGAGGGAGAAGGTCGGCCGGCTGGCCCGCGCGGCCACCTGGCTGTCCATGCGGGCGGGGCTCGGCACCGCCGCGTCCCTCGCCACCGGCGGTGTTATCAACGGCACGCACGTCAACGAGATCCTGGACACTTTTTCCCAAGCGGACTCCGAGGAGTACCGCCAGGTCAACGCCTTCGAGCATGACTTCGCCGACGCGGTGAACGAATTCGTGGGCCCCGACGGTCGCCTGGTCGTCTTCGTCGACGACCTCGACCGGTGCACCCCGGACGCGGCGGTGACCGTGCTGGAGTCCCTGAAGCTGTTCCTCGGGGAGTCCCGGTGTGTGTTCGTCCTCGCGTTGGATCTGGATGTGGTGGCGGCGGTGGCCACGAAGAAGTTCGGCGAGGCCCTGGCCGGCGCGCCCGGTTACGCGGCCGCCGGCATGGAGTACCTGGACAAGATCGTCCAGTTACCCTTCTTCCTGCCCGATGTGGAGTTCCAGACGCTGCGGGCCTCACTCTCGCGGTATGTCGGACAGGAACTCGCGGACTCCGGGGCGTTCTGGGAGCTGATCCAGGTGGGGCTGGGCACCAATCCGCGCCGGGTGAAGCGCTTCTTGAACGTCCTCAACCTGTCCGCGCTCACCTATGCTCCGGCGAACGACGGCCCTCTGGACCGGCACACGCTCCTCCAACTCGCGGAGCTGCTCATCATCCGGACCCGGCACCGTGCGTTCTTCCACCTGCTCACCGAGCAGCCGGGGGCCTGGCGGGCGCTGGAGGGCTACGCCACGTCGGCCATCGTGAACCCCCGGCAGGAAGCCATGTTCAGGCAGCGGCTGGACCCGGGCCTGGTGGGCTTCACGAGCGACGACAAGCTGATGCGTCTGCTGCAGACGGGACCGGGCGTCTACAACGACCATCCCGCGGCACCCGACGGCGACCAGGTAACCAGCATGATCAGCACCCTGCGGCGCACCGCGGGCCCGGACGACACGGCCGGGACTGACCCCGTATGACTCAGCAGGAGACCGGTGGCGCGGACCACCCGCGCCATTCGGTCGGCCTGGACCTGGGTGACGGGGAGAGCGCCCTCGCGTGGCTGGACTGGCGGGAGGACACCGCCGTGCGGCTCTACCAACGCCCGTCCGGCGAGGTGGATGTCGTCACCGCGATGTGTCGCACGGTGGATGGCGGTGCGCTGTTCGGCGAGATCGCCCTGCACGACCCGGAGGCGCGGCAGGTGCGGGTGAACTTCAAGGGGCGACCCCGGGCCGGACGGGCAGGTCTGCTACCACCGTCGGACGCGGCGGACTTCGCCCGGCTGTTCCTGATCGAATTCGGCGAACGGCATCCCGAGGTGCTGGAAGATTGCGTCGTCCACGTGGGCCACCCCGCCGGCTGGGACCAGGACGCGGTGGACGTCTACCGGGCTCAACTGGAGTCCGCGCTGCCGACGCTGAACGTGAAACTGGTGCCGGAGTCCCAGTCGGCCTTCCTGCACGTGTACGACGCCATAGGAGCGCGCACCGTGGACGGCCCGGCCCTGGTCGTGGACGTCGGTTCCTCCACGACCGACTTCACGTATGTGACCGAAGGGGCCGCGGTCAATCTCTCGTACGGCGATGGGCTGGGTGGCCGGAAGATCGACCAAGAGATCATGGAAGCGGCCCTGGCCCGGGTCACCGACCCGGTGGTCGTGGAACGGCTGTCCCGCCCGTCCCCCGACTGCTTGCTGCGCTGGCTCAGCCGCCGGCACAAGGAGGCGGCCTTCACGGGGACCGCGTCCGAGCCGCCTGAAGCCGAGCGCCGGTCGGAGCTCCAGTGGATCATCGACCACGCGTGGCCGATGATCTCCGCGATCGAGGTGCTGCCGTTGGTCGAACGGGCCGGCGGCTGGCGAGACCGGTTCGTGTCAGAGCTGGAGAAGGTCAAGGAGCACCTCGTCGGGGGGAAGGATGAGCTGCCGAAGCAGATCGTCCCCACCGGCGGCGGCTCCCGCATGCCGTTCGTTGTGGAGGGCTGCCGACGGGCGTTCCCCGATGCCCAGATCGTCTGCCCCCAGGACCCCTCCCTGTCCGTGGCACGCGGACTGGCCTCCTATGGGCGGTGGCGGGCGCGGGTGGCGGACTTCCGGAAGGGTGTCAAGGAGCTCACGGAATCGGCGAAGCTGACGGCACTGATCGAGAAGGAAGCCAATCCGCTGGCGCAGCGGTTCTTCCGGATCACGATGGAGAACGCCCGCGACGTGCTTCTCCGCCCGGTCCTGGAAGCGGCGGAGTCAGGTTCCGACCTCAAGGACCTGCTCGGACTCGAGCAGCAGCGCGAGCGCCTGCTGACCTGGCTGGAGTCCCCCGAGGGGCAGGCATCCCGGGAAGAGCTGTTCGGCTCGTTGGAACGGGACATCGAGCGAGTCCTGGGGCCGGACGCCGAGCAGCTGTGCAGGCGGTGCTCGCTCCCTTCCAAGGCGCTGACCGTGCACATTACCGTCCCGGCCAGCGTCCTCATGCAGCCGAGCGGGCGCTTGATCAGGACGTATCAGAAGTACGCCGAGTCCAAGGTCCCGGATGTTCAGCGATGGCTTCGCAGCAAGGCGTACCGAAAGACAGTGGACGCGTACTTGAGCTCCGTGCAGGCCCTCTACCGTCGCCTGCCGGACGGACTCGTCGCGTTGGAGGGCCGGGCGTACGTCATCCGGGGCGACGACCTCACCGCCCTCTCCCGAGCTATTCGCGACGAGGTCCGACGCCAGATGCTGAGGAACTCCCGCGACATCGAACTGCTCCTCGCCTGAGGTCCCAGGAGGCACGGCCGGGGCATCCTCTGGGGCGCGAGGGACAAATTCAACGGCCGCACCAAGCCGAAGATGAACCGGACGAAGCCTGAGGTTCTGCTGCCGCTTGCGCGGTCATCGCCCGCCAGAGGTCCGGATCGGGGCCGTGCAACCACTCCCTGCACCTGACCACGGAGAAGGTCTCCTCCAGAGGGAACGAGCGCGCAGCCAACGAGCAGCTACGTCAGATCGGCACGAGGACCAACGCTGGCTGACCCGCGAGACTGATGTCCGTCACGCACCCTCCCGCGCACGGCCTTTCCTGACGTACCGTCATTTCTATAATCTGATGCTACGTCAGCTCATCAATCAGTCACAGGCAGACACAGGAGCGGGGCGGTTTGATGCTTGGATCGACCCACGGCACCCTCACCACCGACTCCCGCCGGGCCCGGGCCATCGCCTGTGGCGAACGGCCCGGGCCCGCCGTGCACGGCAGGCCGGCCCAGGAGGGCGACCTCGACGTCAGCGGGCGCCCGCTGCACGCCGACGTCCCCGATCTCGACCACTTCTTTCGGCCCCGGTCCGTCGCCGTGATCGGCGCCTCGGACGCCGAGGGACGCCCCAACACCGGCGTCACCCGCCAACTGGCCGACTGGGCCGAGCGCGTCGGGGCCCGGCTGTACCCGGTGCATCCGAGCCGCCCGTCCGTCTTCGGCCTGGCCTGCTCCCCCTCCGTCGCCGACCTGCCCGAGCAGGTCGACCTGGCGGTGGTCCTCGTCGGCGACCCCCTCCCCGTACTCGAGGAACTGGCGGAGGCCAAGGCGCGGTTCGCGGTCGTCTTCGCCTCAGGGTTCGCGGAGACCGGGCCGGAGGGCGAAGCCGCCCAGCGGCGACTGGCCGCGGCCGTCGAACGCTCCGGGCTGCGCCTGCTGGGCCCCAACACCAACCTCAACGCGTTCGAACGCTTCCGGGACGACCTCGAAGGCCCGGCGATCGCCCTCATCACCCAGTCCGGCCACCAGGGCCGCCCCGTCTTCGCCCTCCAGGAACTCGGCATCCGCCTCTCCCACTGGGCGCCCACCGGCAACGAGGCCGACCTGGAGACGGCGGACTTCCTCTCCTACTTCGCCGAGCAGCCCGAAGTCGGCGCCATCGCCTGCTACCTGGAGGGCCTGAAGGACGGCCGTTCCTTCCTCCTGGCCGCCGACCGGGCCGCCCGGCGCGGAGTCCCGGTCGTCGCCGTCAAGGTGGGCCGCACCGAGACCGGCGCCCGCACGGCCGCCTCCCACACCGGCAAACTGACCGGCGCGGACGCGGTGGTGGACGCCGCGCTGCGCCAGTACGGCGTGATCCGCGTCGACGGCCTCGACGAACTCCACGACACAGCCGCCCTGCTGGCCCGAGCCCCCCGGCCGCCACGCTCGGACGGGGTGGTCGTCTACTCGATCTCGGGCGGCACGGGCGCGCACGCCGCGGACCTGGCGACCGAGGCGGGCCTCCGACTGCCGGTCCTGTCCGAGGCCAAGCAGGCCGAACTGCACCAGTGGCTCCCCGAGTACCTGAGCGTCGCCAACCCGGTCGACAACGGGGGGCATCCGGTCGGGGACGAACGCGGCCGGAAGATCATCGACGCGATACTCGCCGACCCGGCCGTGGGCGTGCTGATCTGTCCGATCACCGGCCCCTTCCCCCCGCTCAGCGACCGCCTCGTACGGGACCTGGTCGACGCGGCGGAACACACGGACAAGCTGGTGTGCGTCGTATGGGGCTCGCCGGTCGGCACCGAACCGGCCTACCGCGAGGTCCTGCTCGGCTCCTCCCGCGTGGCCACCTTCCGCACGGTCGGCAACTGCCTCACCGCCGTCCGCGCCCACCTCGCCCACCACCGTTTCACGACGGCCTACCGCTCCCCCTTCGACGAGGCTCCGCGCACCCCGTCACCGTCCTACCGCAAGGCACAGGCGCTGATGCACCCCGGCGAACAGCTCAGCGAGCACGCGGCGAAGCAGCTGCTGCGGGCGTACGGCATCCGCGTGCCACGGGAACAGCTGGTGACCAGCGCGGCAGCCGCTGTCCGGGCCGCCGGCCTGGTCGGCTACCCGGTGGTGATGAAGGCCTCCGGCGCCCGCATCGCCCACAAGACGGAACTCGGCCTGGTGAAGATCGGCCTGACCTCCGCGAGCCAGGTCCGCGACGCCTACCGGGAGCTGACCGACATCGCCCGCTACGAGGAGGTCTCCCTGGACGGCGTACTGGTCTGCCAGATGGTCGAACAGGGCGTCGAGATGGTCGTCGGTGTCACCCACGACGACCTGTTCGGACCGACGGTGACCGTGGGCCTCGGTGGGGTGCTGGTCGAGGTCCTGCGCGACACCGCCGTAGCCGTACCGCCCTTCGGTGAGGAACAGGCCCGGGACATGCTCACCCGCCTGCGCGGCCGGGCCCTGCTCGACGGAGTCCGGGGCCGCCCGCCCGCCGACCTGGACGCCCTGGTCGAGGTGGTCCTGCGTGTGCAGCGCATGGCACTGGAACTCGGTGACCAACTGGCCGAGTTGGACATCAACCCGCTGATGGTGCTGGAGCATGGACAGGGCGCGGTGGCGCTGGACGCGCTGGCGGTGTGCCGCTGATGCCGGCCGTCCTGTACGAGACAGCCGGCCAGGTCCTCACCGTCACCCTGAACCGTCCCGAGGCACTCAACGCCCTGACCCCGGACCAGCGGGACGAGATCGTCCGACTCCTCTCGACGGCATCCGCGGCAGCCGGCATCCGAGCGGTCGTCCTCACGGGAACGGGCCGGGGTTTCTGCGCGGGCGCGGATCTCCGAGGCGCCGCCACGACCGGCGAGCGCATCGCCGGAGACGTCGCCCGCACCCTGCGCACCGGCGCCCAGCGCCTGATCGCCGCCGTCCTCGACTGCGAGAAGCCGGTGATCGCGGCGGTGAACGGCACGGCGGCAGGCCTCGGAGCCCATCTGGCGCTCGCCTGCGACCTCGTATTGGCGGCGGAGTCGGCGAAGTTCATCGAGGTCTTCGTACGGCGAGGGCTGGTCCCCGACGGCGGCGGCGCGTACCTCCTCCCCCGGCTCATCGGCCCGCAGCGGGCGAAGGAGCTGATGTTCTTCGGCGACGCGCTCACGGCGACACAAGCGGAGCACTTGGGCCTGGTGAACCGGGTCATTCCGGACGCCGACCTGACCCAAACGGCCCACTCCTGGGCCGAACGCCTCGCCACCGGCCCGACCCGAGCCCTCGCCCTGACCAAGCAGCTCGTGAACGCCTCCCTGGACACCGACCGCGCCACCGCCTTCGCCGCCGAGGCCGCGGCCCAGGAGATCAACATGACGACGGCGGACGCGCAGGAGGGGGTTCGGAGCTTCGTGGAGCGGCGGGACGCGCTGTACAGGGGCCACTGAAACCCTTCCCATCTGATGACCCGTCAGCTTCAATCGTAGGCGTGATGGGACAAGCAGGGATGGCGGAAGCCGCCGTCCGCTACCTCAGGTCGACCCGCACGCCGGACCCGGCCCCACGGCCCGTGGAACCGCTGCCGCGCCCTGAGCTGCGCTGCGTGGGCGAGGACGAGCGTGCTCCCCTGGACCGGCAGGAATTCCGCCGCGTCCTGGGCAGCTTCGCGACGGGCGTGACGATAGTGACGGCACCCCCCGTCACGCCCGGAACCACCCCCGCCGGCTTCGCCTGCCAGTCCTTCAGCTCCCTCTCCCTGACCCCGCCCCTGGTGACCTTCATGGTCGGCCGCACCTCCACGACCTGGCCACGCATCGCCCGCGCGGGTGCCTTCTGCGTCAACGTCCTGGGCGCCGACCAGGCGGACCTGTGCCGCTCCTTCGCGGTGAGCGGCGCGGACAAGTTCGCGGGCGTGGCATACGACGCGGCCCCCGTCTCCGGCTCACCCCGCCTCTCCGGCGCGGTCGCCTGGATCGACTGCACGATCCACTCCGTCCACCCCGGCGGCGACCACCTGATCGTGGTCGGCCGCGTGAACGCCCTCGGCACGGGCCCGGACGCCCCGGCCGGCCCTCTGCTGTTCCACCGCGGGCGCTTCGCACGCTTGACGGAGGACTAGGGCCTGTCGTTTGGATCACGCCGCAGACACGGGGCCTGTCACGCGCCGACGGCCAGCCGCCACAGCGACGTGACCTCGGCCGCGCGTACGGCGTGCAGCGGATCGCCCGTGTCCCGCGCACGGGCGTGCCGCGGACGCGTGTCCGACCGGCCCACGACCCGCAGCCCGGCCCCCGCCACGGCGGTCATCAACTCCTCCCGGCTGCGCAGCCCGAGCCGCTCGGCGAGGTCGGACAACACGAGCCAGCCCTCACCACCGGGTTCCAGCCGCTCGGCGAGCCCGCTCAGGAAGCCCTGCAGCATGCCGCCGCCCGCGTCATACACACCGAGGTCGAGGTCGGAGGCGGGTCGGCCGGGAATCCAGGGCGGATTGCACACCACCAGGTCGGCGCGCCCCGGGGGATACAGCTCGGGCCCGGTCACCACCCGGACCACCCCCGAGAGCCCCAGCCGCCCCACGTTGTCCCGCGCACACGCCCGGGCCCGCGCACTGACGTCGGTCGCCACGACCTGCCCGACACCCCGCCGGGCCAGCACGGCGGCGAGCACGCCGGTCCCGGTGCCCAGGTCGAACGCGACCCGTACCTCACCGTCACGCGGCAACGGAGCGGACGCGGCGAGATCGACGTACTCACTCCGGGTGGGCGCGAACACCCCGTAGTGCGGGTGAATCCGCGCTTCCAGCGCCGGGACGTAGACGCCCTTCTCCCGCCACTGCCGGGCGCTGACGGCACCCAGCAGCTCGGAGAGGGCGACGGCCACGGGCCCGTCGAAGTCCCCGTAGGCCTCGGCGACCGCCCGGCGCACATCGGGAGCCCTACGAAGGTCCAGTCCGTGATCCGCGTCCAGCAGAACCAGCAACTTGCCGAGCACACGCGCGCGGTGGGCACGAAACCGGCGCTGCGACCGGAAGGTCTCGGCCGCCGTGTCCGCCGCGCCCGGCGCGGTACGCCCGACACGACGGTCCAAGGCACTCAGCAACTGCCGCCCATTGTGGAAGTCCCCGCGCCACAACAACGCGGTGCCCTCACAGGCCAGCCGGTAGGCGACGGCGGCCCGCATGCGGTCGTCGGCTACGACGACCGTGCGGGGCAGGGGCAGCCCGGACTCGGAATGCCACCGGGCGGAACGGGGATGGGTCTCGGTCCAGTGGATCGTGGACACGGCGTACTCCTCGGAGGATCGGGCGGGAACGAGCGTGCTGAGTCACGACGTCCAGGTCGCCGAGGACCATGCCGAGTGTCATCAACAAACCTTGTGAAGCAGTTGTGTCGAGTGTGCCGGATTCTCAGCCGGGCAGGGCGCGAACGAACCCGGCGACCATCCCCGCCACCGCCTCGGGTGCTTCCAGGATCATGGGGTGGGTGGCCTCGATGTGCTGGACGCTGATCGACGGCCGGGCGCGGGAGACGGCGGCCAGCTCGTCGGAGACCTCTCGGGCGAACCGGGCGCTGAACTCGTCGAACCACTCCATGCCCGGCGCGGGCGCCAGCCGCCGCCCGGCCTGCACCAGCAGCAGCGGACGGTCCACCCCGTCCAGCCACGCGGCGACACCGCTCGCGCCGAGCCGGTGGAGTTCGTCGACGATCTCCATGGCCGCCCCTCGCTCCGGCAGCGTCTGCCAGGTGCCGTCGGGCAGCGGACGCGCCGCCGCACGGGCAGCGGCCTCCGCCCGTTCGGCGGGCACCCCGAACCGCGCGGAGTGGGCGACCTGCTGCTCGACGTACCCTTCCGAGGCAACGGCCCCGACCGACGCCAGCAGCCCCTCGGCCACCTTTTCGGCGCCCGGGTACTCGCGGCGCCACCAGAACCCGTCGAGGTTCACGGCGGCACGAGCACGGTCCGGATACGCCCGTGCGTACTCGACGGCGACCAGCCCGCCAAGAGAGTGCCCCACCACGACGGCCTCGGTCACACCGTGCGCGTCGAGCGTGTCGGTGATGTCCCGCACCACGGCGGGAAGCGCCCAGGGCGAGATAGCGGGAGAACGCCCGTGCCCGGGCAGATCGATGCCGAGAACCCGATACCCGTCGGTGAGCTGAGCCGCCGAGGCACTCCAGTCGGCCAGCGACCGCCCGAACCCGTGCAGAACAACCAGTTGCGGGCCGTCGCCCCCATAGTCATGCGCATGTAGGAGAGTCATATGGGCCTCACCGTAGGACGCCCCACATCCCCTCGAACACCGAATTACGCCGCTCCGGTCCCCGCCGGCGGTCAGCTCGGGGCGGTCAGCTCGGACATTGTCAGTCGACGGAAGCCATGAAGTTCAGCATCCTGCGGTTGATCTCCTCCGCGTGGTCGATCTGCGGCCCGTGGCCCGTGCCGGAGATGATCTCGGCTCGGGCCCCGGGGATCAGACGCGGCACACGCTCCGCCTGCCGCTGCGGGTGTACGAGGAGGCTTCGCTTGCCGAGCACCAGGTAGAGCGGGGTCCGGATGGTGGACAGTTCCTCCTCGGGAAGGGGAAGCGGCGCCGGGCGGCGTATGCGGTAGGCGCGAACCGCCGTTCTGATCATCGCGCGCAGCTCCGGCACGACGAGGACCGGCTGTTCGAGCCAGGCCGCCAGTCGCGGGCGGAGCGCCTTCGGCGCGAAGGTCGCGAAGAGGCTGGCGAAGATCCAGACGAAGAAGCGCGGTCCCACTTTCTCCAAGCCGCCGGGGTCGAGCAGGGTGACCGAGGCGAGGCGACCGGGCCTGCGGTGCGCCTGGTTCAGGACGAGCCATCCGCCGTAGGAGGAGCCGACGAGGTGTACGCGGTCGAGGCCGAGTCCGGCGAGTGTCTCGTCCAGCCACTGTGCGGCGCGTTCGGGCTGGTGGATGGGCTCGCGCTGCACGCTGCGGCCGGGATCACCCGGGGTGTCGATCGCGTAGACCGGGCGGTCCGCGCTGAGGGCGGGGGTGTTCGGGTACCACATCGCGGAGCATGAGCCCGCCCCGTGCACCAGGACGACGGGGGTGCGGGCTCGGTCAGCCTCGTTCGCGGGGCCGTAGCGGTAGACGTGCGTGGTGCCGAAGGACGTCTCCACGTCCTCTTCGGCTCGCGCGGGCGCCCCCAGTGCGTAGACCGCGTCGCAGGCCGTGAAGTAGCGATCCCGCCAGGCATCGCTCACATAGCGGCCCACATCGGCCTGGGTTCGGGCAGCGGTCTCGGGCATGGCCACCTCCGGCGTATCGATTTCGTGATACGAACGTACCACGTTACTGGTACAGATGTATCATCAAAAGCGCATGGGAGCCGTAGAGCCCATGGGAGCCGTAGCGGGAACGACGAGCGGAGAACCGGCCGATGCCCAAGCGCGTGGACCACGCAGAGCGGCGCACCGAGATCGGCGAGGCCCTCATCCGGGTCGCCGGCCGACGCGGGCTGCATACCGTCGGGATGCGCGATGTGGCAGCGGAGGCGGGCGTGTCACTGCGGCTGGTGCAGTACTACTTCCAGACCAAGGAGAAGTTGATGTTCTTCGGGCTGGAGCTGCTGGCGGAGAGATTCGGGGAACGGGTATCCACCCGGGTACGGGCCGCCGGGGACAGTCCTGGTCCGCGAGAGATGGTCGAGGCCCTGTTGATGGCGGCGCTGCCGACAGACGACGAGAGCCGCACCTTCCATCACCTCCACACGTCATACGCGGTTCTGGCCGTGAACGACCCGGCACTCGCGGCCCAGCCCTTCATCAAGAACCCTGACACCGCCGAAGACGCGCTGACCGAACTCCTCCGGCAGGCGCAGGAAGCGGCACTGCTCGAGCCCGGTGTGGACGCGCGGTTGGAGGCAGCCGGCCTGCTCGCCATGTCCGCGGGACTCGGCACCGGCATCCTCGTCGGCCAGCGCAGCCCGGAGTCCGCGACCACAGTGCTGAACCACCACCTGAACCGAATCTTCCGTACCGGTGACGCGGTCCTGACATGAGTGACCGGAGCCCAGCAGCCGTGGAGCTGCGGACCGACCGGCTGTTGCTGAGACGCCCGACGCCAGCCGATGTCGACGCGATCTTCGCCGTCCACCGCGATCCTGAGACCTGTGCCCACAACCCGTCCGACGCACTCGCCCGGCTGGAGGAAGCGGAGGCGCTCTACCACCGTTGGGACGATCAGTGGCAGCAGCACGGCTACGGGTACTGGGTCGTCCGGCACCACGGCTCCGCTCAGCAGCTCGGATTCTGCGGAATCAAGCCCATGGAACTGCACGGGGCACCGGTCCTGAACCTCTTCTACCGTTTCGCCACCTCAGCGTGGGGCCAAGGCTTCGCCGCTGAAGCCGCAGCCGCGGTCGCCACCTGGGCATCCCGTCACCTGCCCGGCCTCCCGCTGATCGCCCGCGTTCGACCGGCCAACCTCGCTTCTCAGCGCGTGGCGATACGCGCCGGGCTCAACCGAGCACCGCACCTCGACACCCAGGGATATGACGGCTTCGACTGGATCTACACGAAGCTCTCTGATTGATGGGCGGCCCAGCACGGAGTCCGCGGCACACAACTCGCCCCTCGCGTACGGCTGCTGGCACCCGAGCTGTCAAAGCTCATGCCTCGGATGCGGGAAGGGACGCAGGCCACCGCACAAACCGTCCTGCGGCATGCGGACGAACATCTCAACAGTGCTACGACGTCAGGTGACCTGGCCAGACGACTGCACGACGCCGCCGTCACCGCGCGTGCGCTCCTGGGCCTGCTCCAACGCCCCGGCGAACTCACCCCCGCCCCGCATTGAGCCGCGCCGCCTGCCGCATCAGATGATCGCGTTCGGCGAGGTTGGCGGCCCGCCCGGCCGCCTCCGCGTACAGCCGGGCCGCCGTAGCCACGTCGCCGTCACGCTCGTGGAGGTACGCCGCCACCGCGGCGTGACGGGGCAGGGAGGGGTCCAGTTCCGCGAGCGCCGCCAGCCCGGCGCGCGGTCCGTCGGCCTCCCCCACGGCGACCGCGCGGTTGAGCCGGACGACCGGGCTGTCGGTCAGGCGTACGAGCTCGTCGTACCACTCGACGATCTGCACCCAGTCGGTCTCCTCGGCGGTGGGCGCGTCGGCGTGGAGGGCGGCGATGGCGGCCTGGGCCTGGAACTCGCCCAGCCGGTCGCGGGCGAGGGCCGCCTGGAGGATCACGACGCCCTCGGCGATCGACGCGGTGTCCCACCTGCCGCGGTCCTGCTCGGCGAGCGGCACCAGGCTGCCGTCGGACGCGGTGCGGGCGGCGCGCCGGGCGTGGTGGAGGAGCATGAGGGCGAGGAGACCGGCCACCTCGGGGTGGTCGATCGCGGCCGCGAGCTGCCGGGTGAGGCGGATGGCCTCGGCGGCGAGGTCGACGTCGCCGGAGTAGCCCTCGTTGAAGACGAGGTAGAGGACGCGCAGGACCGTGGCCACGTCCCCGGGCCGGTCGAAGCGCACTCCGGAGACCGTGCGCTTGGCCCGGCTGATGCGCTGCGCCATCGTCGCCTCGGGCACGAGGTAGGCCTCGGCGATCTGCCGGGTGGTGAGGCCGCCGACGGCGCGCAGCGTGAGCGCGACCGCCGATGCCGGGGTCAGCGACGGGTGCGCGCACAGGAAGTAGAGCTGGAGCGTGTCGTCCAGCGCGGGCGCCGGGCCGGGCGGCGGCTCCTCCTCTACCCGGTCCTCTCGCCGGCGGCGGGCGGTGTCGGAGCGTGTCGCGTCGAGGAACTTGCGCCAGGCCACCGTGACCAGCCAGCCCTTGGCATCGCGCGGCGGGTCGGCGGGCCAGACCCGGAGCGCCTCGACGAGCGCGTCCTGGACGGCGTCCTCGGCCGCCGCGAAGTCGGCTCCGCGGCGGACGAGGACGGTGAGGACGCTCGGCGTGAGGCTCCTGAGCAGGACCTCGTCCATCGCCGTCACCTGGGACCTCACTCCGTGATGGTGGTCCGCACGCCGTAGAACGGGCGCACCTCCAGCCACTCGTGGATGGGCTTGCCGCCCGCGCCGGGGGCGGCGGACAGCTCCCCGGCCAGCTCGACGGCGCGCTCGTAGCTGTCGACGTCGATGATCATCCAGCCGGCGATGAGGTCCTTGGTCTCGGCGAACGGTCCGTCGGTGACCGGCGGGCGCCCCTCACCGTCGTAGCGGACCCACGCTCCCTCGGGAGCGAGCGCCTGGCCGTCGACGAACTCGCCCGTCTTCTCCAGGCGGGCCGCGAAGTCGTTCATGTACTGCATGTGCGCCGAGATCTCCTCGGGGCTCCACTGGTCCATCGGGACGTCGTTGACCGGAGCCGGGGCGCCGCGGTAGTGCTTCAGCAGCAGGTACTTCGCCATGATGGTCTCCTCGGTGCTCGTGCGACCCATTGTGGTCGCGTTCACACCGGGGACGGAGCGGGACGCGGGTTCTCGACATCCCCGTCCGACTTTTTTCGGGCTCCCGTGGAAACGACTCGTCACACCGTCGCGGCCGCACCTCCCGCCCCCCGCCGGATCACCAGCGCCATCAGCGCCGCCACCGCGCACAACGCCCCCGACGCGTACCAGACCACGTCGTACGACCCGAACGCGTCGCGGGCGACCCCGCCGAGGAAGGCGACCAGGGCGGCCCCCACCTGGTGGGAGGCGAGGACCCAGCCGAAGACGATCGCGCTGTCCTCGCCGTACTGCTCGCGGCACAGGGCGAGGGTGGGCGGGACGGTGGCGACCCAGTCGAGGCCGTAGAAGACGATGAAGAAGATCATCGGCGGGTGGACCGAGGGCGCCAGCAGCAGGGGGAGGAACAGGAGCGAGACGCCGCGCAGGGCGTAGTAGACCGCGAGCAGCCGGCGCGAGTCGAAGCGGTCCGTGAACCAGCCGGAGGCGATCGTGCCGACGACATCGAAGATCCCGATGACCGCGAGCAGCGAGGCCGCTGCCGTGATGGGCATGCCGTGGTCGTGGGAGGCGGGCACGAAGTGGGTCTGGACGAGGCCGTTGGTGGAGGCACCGCAGATCGCGAAGGTACCGGCGAGCAGCCAGAACGGGCCGGTGCGGGCGGCCGAGAACAGGACGGACACGGCGCGGCGCGCGGCGCCGGCCACCGGGGCGGGCTTCGGTACGAACTCCACCGCTCCGTACGGCTTCTGGCCGACGTCGGCCGGGTGGTCGTGCAGCAGGAGCCACACGAACGGTACGACCGCGAGCGCCGCGAGGGCGACCGTCACGGCCGCCGGACGCCAGTCGTAGTTGTCGATGATCCAGGCCAGCAGGGGCAGGAAGATCAGCTGGCCGGAGGCCGACGCGGCGGTGAGGATGCCGCTGACCAGGCCGCGCCGCTCGGTGAACCAGCGGTTGGTGACGGTCGCCGCGAACGCCAGCGCCATGGAGCCGGAGCCGAGACCGACCAGCAGCCCCCAGCACAGCATCAGCTGCCAGGCGGCCGTCATCCACACCGTCAGGCCGGAACCGAGCGCGATCACCGTCAGGGCGACCGCGACGACCCGGCGGATGCCGAAGCGGTCCATCAGGGCCGCCGCGAACGGGGCCGTGAGGCCGTACAGCGCGAGATTGACGGAGACGGCGGCGCCGATCGTGCCGCGCGACCACTCGAACTCGTCGTGCAAAGGCTCGATGAGCAGGCCCGGTACGGATCGGAAGGCCGCGGCGCCGATGATCGTCACGAAGGTGACGGCGGCGACGAACCAGGCGCGGTGCACACGCCTGCGGGCTGGTCTCGACGGCTGCTCCACGACGGCCGGGGCTTCGCTTGTCTGGGTCACGTCATAGAGCTTCCGGTCCGCGCCCGGGACGCAGCGAGTGGCCCGAAGGACAGCATTCGTTAGGATCGGGCCATGGCAGCGAGCGCAGCAGACTCCGCTTTCCGGCCCCACCGCGTCGTCGTCCTCGCCCTCGACGGGCTGCTCCCCTTCGAACTGGGCATTCCGCACCGCATCTTCGGCCGCCCCAAGGACACAGCGGGCCGGCACCTGTACGAGGTCGTGACGTGCTCGGTCCGGCCGCCCGGCCCGGTCGCGACGGACGCCGACTTCGACATCCACGTCGCCCACGGCCCCGAGGCCCTGGCCACCGCCGACACGGTGATCGTCCCGGCGTCGTACGAACTCGGCCCGGTCTACGAGGACGGCGTGCTGACCGCCGAACTCGCCGCCGCCCTCGCCCACCTGCGCCCCGGCACCCGGCTGGCCTCCATCTGCACCGGCGTCTACGTCCTCGCCGCCGCGGGCCTGCTCGACGGCCGCCCCGCCACCACCCACTGGGCCGACGCCGAGCGCCTCCAGCGGCTCTTCCCGCAGGTCGCGGTCGACCCGGACGTGCTGTTCATCGACGACGGCGACGTGCTGACCTCCGCGGGCGTCGCGGCCGGCCTCGACCTGTGCCTGCACATGGTGCGCCGCGACCACGGCGCCGCCGTCGCCAACGACGTGGCCCGCCGTACGGTCGTACCGCCGCACCGCGACGGCGGGCAGGCGCAGTACATCGAGCGGCCGGTGCCCGATCCGCAGCAGGCGTCCACCACCGCCGCCCGCGCCTGGGCCCTGGGCCGCCTCCACGAGCCGATCCAGCTGCGCGACATGGCCGCCCAGGAGTCCATGTCGGTGCGCACCTTCACCCGCCGCTTCCGCGAGGAGACCGGCGTCAGCCCGGGCCAGTGGCTCACCCAGCAGCGCGTGGAGCGGGCCCGGCACCTGCTGGAGTCCACCGAACGCTCCGTCGACCAGGTGGCCCACGACGCCGGGTTCGGCACGGCCCAGTCGATGCGCCAGCACCTCCAGACGGCGCTCGGCGTCACCCCGACCGCCTACCGGCGGACCTTCCGGGCCGGAAAGGACCGGACGGCGGCCGTCAGAACGTGAGCACTCCCCGCGCCACCCGCCCCGCCTCCGCGTCCGCCGCCGCCTTCTCGAACTCCTCGACCGGATAGGTCCGGGTGACGAGTTCGTCGAGCAGCAGCCGGCCCTCGCGATACAGGTCGGCGTACAGGGCGATGTCGCGCTGCGGGCGGGAGGAGCCGTAGCGGCAGCCCAGGACGGACTTGTCGAGGTACATCGACGAGACACGGAACGACGCCTCGGCCGAGGCCGGGGGCACGCCGAGGAGGATCGCCTGGCCGTGCCGGTCCAGCGCGTCGATCGCCTGGCGGATCAGCTCCACGCGGCCAACGCACTCGAAGGCGTGGTCGGCGCCCGTGGGGAGGACGTCCCGCACGCCCTCGGTCGAGGTAAGGAAGTCCGTAGCGCCGAAACGCCGCGCCACCTCCTCCTTCGCCGGGTTGGCGTCGACGGCGACGATCCGCAGGGCGCCCGCGAGCCGCGCCCCCTGCAACACGTTCAGCCCGATCCCGCCCGTCCCGATCACCAGCACACTGTCGCCCCGGTCCACCCGCGCCCGGTTCAGTACGGCGCCCACGCCCGTCAGCACCCCGCACCCGATCAGCGCCGCCGACGCCATGGGGATGTCCTCGGGGATGCGGACGGCCTGCACGGCCTTCACCACCGTGCTCTCCGCGAAGGCCGAGTTCGACGCGAACTGGTACACCGGCCGGCCTTCGTGGCTGAAGGGCCGGCCCGGGCGCCCGATCGCGCCCCGGCACATCGTCGGCCGCCCCCGGTCGCACTCCGCGCACGTCCCGCAGTTGGCCAGTGTGGACAGGGCCACATGGTCACCGGGCGCGACATGGGTGACGCCCACACCCACCGCCTCCACGACCCCAGCCCCCTCATGGCCCAGCACCACAGGAACCGGGAAGGGTATGGTCCCGTCCACCACTGACAGATCGCTGTGACACAGCCCGGCCGCCCGGATCGCGACCAGCACCTCACCCGGCCCCGGCTCCCGCACCTCCAGGTCCGTCACGACCCGGACCTGCTTCCCGTCGAAGATCACGCCTCGCATCACACGGCTCCCTTGGGCTCCCTGGGCAGGCCGAGCACGCGCTCGGCGATGATCGTGCGCTGGATCTGGTCCGAGCCGCCGTAAATGGTGTCGGCCCGCGAGAACAGGAACAGGTGCTGCGCCGCGTCGACTTCGTACGGCGCCGTGGCCGACCAGTCGGCGGGACCCACCCCCGCCGCCGCACCCCGCACCAGCACCGCCAGCTCCCCCAGCCGCTGATGCCAGCCTGCCCACAGCAGCTTCGCCACGCTCGGCGCCCCCGCGTCGCCCGAACCGCCCAGGGTGCGCAGGGCGTTCCAGCGCATGGTGCGCAGTTCGGCCCACTGCCGTACGAGCCGTTCCCGTACGACGGGATCCCGCGCCGCCCCCGACTCCTGGGCCGCCCGTACGACGTCCTCGAGCTCCCGGGCGAACCCGATCTGCTGGGCCAGCGTGGACACGCCCCGCTCGAAGCCGAGCAGGCTCATGGCGACGCGCCAGCCGTCGCCCTCGCCCCCGACGACCTGCTCCGCGTGCGCGCCGTCGAAATAGACCTCGTTGAAGTCGCTGGTGCCGGTCAGCTGCCGGATGGGACGGACCTCGACACGGCCCGGCTGGTCCATGGGGACGAGCAGGAAGCTCAGCCCGCGGTGCCTCCGGGACCCGGCCTCGGTACGGGCGAGCACGAAGCACCAGTCGGCCTCGTGGGCGAGCGAAGTCCAGATCTTCTGCCCGCTCACCCGGTAGGCACCGCCGTCGCGCACGGCCGCGGTACGGACCCCTGCCAGGTCCGAACCTGCGCCGGGTTCGCTGTACCCCTGGCACCAGAGTTCGTCACCGGCGGCGATCGGCGGCAGGAAGCGGGCCTTCTGCTCCTCGGTGCCGTGCGCGATCAGCGTGGGCGCGAGCAGGTTCTCCCCGATGTGCCCGGAGCGCGGGGGCGCCCCCGACCGCGCGTACTCCTCGGCCCAGACGACCTGCCGGGTGAGACCGGCCCTCCGGTTCCCGTACCCGTCCGCCCCCCACCCGAGCCCGATCCACCCGGCCGCACCGAGCGTCCGCTCCCAGGCGCGCCGATCGCTCACACCCGTGACGTGCGCCGCGAGCCATTCCCGAACCTCGGCACGAAAGCCCTCGTCATCACGCGTGAACCCGAATTCCACGATCCCGCCTCACTCAAGGTTCCTCAGGGGCGCGGGGAACTGCGCGAACAACCACAACGCACCCGCACCCGCCACACCACACGCACCCCCGAGCTACTGGGCGTTGGGCCGCTCCCCCTCCCGAGCCGCCCGCTCCCCCTCCCGCACCCGCTCCAGCAACGGCATCGGATCCACCCCCACCGACCCCGGCAGAAACTCCGCGACCTTCTCCACGGTCCACCCGCCGGAGGCGAACCCCGCCCGCAGCTCCCTCGGCTGCGCCCACACCGCGATCTTCGCCCCAGCGACGGTGTACACCTGCCCGGTGATCCCCTCCCGGGCCGCCGCGTCGGACAGCAGATACACCACGAGCGCGGCGACGTCCTCCGGCTCCCCGATCTCCGCCAGTTCCGTCGGCACTCCCGCCGACATCCGTGTCCGCGCGACCGGCGCCACCGCGTTCGCGGTCACCCCGTACTTGTGCAGCCCCAGCGCGGCGCTCCGCACGAGCGAGATGATCCCGCCCTTCGCCGCGCTGTAGTTGGCCTGCGAGACCGACCCCTGGTGGTTCCCGCTCGTGAACCCGATCAGCGTCCCGGCCCGCTGCTTCCGCATCACCGCCGAGGCCGCCCGGAACACCGTGAACGTGCCCTTCAGATGGGTCGCGACGACCGGGTCCCACTCCTCCTCGGTCATGTTGAACAGCATCCGCTCGCGCAGGATCCCGGCCACGCAGACGACCCCGTCGAGCCGCCCGTACGACGACAGCGCCACGTCGACGACCCGCTGTCCGCCCGCCATGGTGGAGATGTCGTCGGCGACCGCCACCGCCTCCCCGCCGGCCGCCTCGATCTCCTTGACCACGCCCGCGGCGATCTCGCTGGTCGGCGAGGCGCCGTCGACGGAGACGCCGTAGTCGTTGACGACGACCTTCGCTCCCTCGGCCGCCGCCGCGAGCGCGACGGCCCGGCCGATGCCCCGCCCGGCGCCGGTGACGGCGACGACCTTCCCTGCCAAGAAGTTCCCCACGCCCGGCCCCTTCCCGTCCCACGACATCTGACGGACCGTTAGATATCAGGTTCCCGAATTCTACGACCCGTCAGATACGGGAAGACAAGCCCCGGGGAGGACTCATGTCGCTGCCGGACGCGTTCCACGACATCGCCAAGCGCGTGAACAACTGGGGCCGTTGGGGGGCCGACGACGAGCTCGGCACACTGAACCTGATCACCGACGAGGTCGTGCGGGACGCCGCGGCCACCGTCCGCACCGGCCGCCGCGTCCCTCTCGCGCTGCCCCTCCAGCAGGACGGTGTGCAGACCGGGATGATCCCCGGCCGCGTCAACCCGCTGCATGTCATGGTGCAGATCAACCAGGAGCTGTTCGGCCCGGGCACGGTCGCGTGCAGCGACGACGTCGTGACCATGGGACTGCAGGCGGCCACCCACTGGGACGCGCTGCCCCATGTCTCGCACTCGGGCCGGATCTACAACGGCCGCCCGGCCGGCTCCGTGACGGCGCACGGCGGCGCCGGGTTCAGCGGCATCGGCACGGTCCGGCACCTCGTCTCGCGCGGGGTCCTGCTCGACGTCGCCCGAGCCCGGGGCACGGACCGGCTCGACGGCGGGTACGCCGTCACCCCCGAGGACCTGGACGCCGCCGAGGAACTGGCCGGGACGCGCGTACGGGCCGGCGACATCGTGCTCGTACGGACCGGGCAGGTCCAGGTCTGTCTGGCCGGAGACCGGCACGCGTACGCCTTCCCGTCACCGGGGCTGTCGATCCGGACGCCGGAGTGGTTCCACGCGCGCGATGTCGCGGCCGTCGCCAACGACACGCTGACCTTCGAGGTGTTCCCGCCCGAGGTGGACGGCCTGTGGCTGCCGGTGCATGCCCTCGACCTCGTGGAGATGGGGATGCCGCAGGGCCAGAACTGGAATCTCGAAAAGTTGTCCACAGCCTGTGGAGAAGCGAGGCGGTACACCTTCCTGCTGGCGGCGACGCCCGAGCCGTTCGCCGGGGCGACCGGGTCTCCGGTGGCGCCGGTCGCCGTCCTCTAGGCATCCCCCTGGCCCGGCCAGCAGGATGGCGGCGCCGCGCTGCTCGCCCCGAGCACGGCAGCGCGCGCCGCCACCCGACTCCGGCGCTCCCGCCCCGGCTCCCTGGCCCTGAAGGGAGCCGACGCCGAATCACGACTCACACTCGCCGAGGGCCGCCGTCGTCGAAGCCCTCGCCGTCCCCTCACGGCGAATCGCTGCTCACCAGCGTGAGCACACGGTCACGACGCGTCAACACCCGAATCGGTGATTTGCCGGTTATGCGGCATGTGCCGTGGGTGCGCACGGATGCACTCCCGGCGCATCGCCGCACGCACCGCCGGAACCGGCCGGCCTGCCGTGCACCCGTGCCCCGGCCTCGCCGCAAGACCCCGCGGCATGTGCCGCCGTCCACAACACCTCGCGCTCCACACGCCGGCGGGCAGGGGCGGGCGCGGACAGGCACGAACACGGCACACCGGAGGACCGGGCCCTACACCGCCTCGTACGCCAGCCCCTCGAAGGACGCCCCGCCACCGCCGTACGCCGCCGCGCCCCCTGCGCACGACGCCGTGACCTCACCGGACTTCGCGCACCGGTCCAGCTCGCACCAGATGCGCTTGCCGGTGCTCTCGACGCTCCAGCCCCAGCGGTCGGCGAGGCCGTCGACGAGGGCGAGGCCCCGGCCGCCGGTCGCGTCGTCGTCAGCGCACCGGGGCACGGGGGCACGGCCGCTGCGGTCGGCCACCTCGAGACGGACCGTGGACTCGTCCGTCACCGCGTGCGGCAGCGAGAGCAGCAGCACCGCGGGACAGCCGGTGTGCACCACGGCGTTGGTGACGAGTTCGGAGACGAGCAGGATCAGCGTCTCGGCGAGCGGTTCGTCGGCCTGTATGCCCGACCCGGCCAGGCGCGAGCGGGCCCACCGCCTGGCACGCCCCACCTCTGCGGGGTCGGGCCGGATCTCCAGCTGCACTTGAAGCACCTGCACCGCTCACACCATCCGAACCGGCGGACACTTAGGCTCGCGCCTCACGAGGGCCACGATCGTAGCCATTTTCTGCATGGCCAGAACAACGGCCGGGACAAGGATCACGGAACGTGAATCCCTTGTGGGACAGCATGGTTGACGTACAGTCACCCCAACAAGCGCTTCGGGCATATTCCAGCGCGAAGGAGTACCCCTGCGGGATACTGTGCGACGCTCACCGCGGGGAGTCGAACAGGCCGCGCCCCGGGGTCGCACCGCGCTCTGAGCCACTCGCATCCCACACAAGGTACCGGAGCGGACCGCCGACTCCGGGCTGTTACGAGTCACGCATCGGCTACGACCCGGTATCAACACTCCGTAATTCCGGCATGCCACAATCCGCGACATCTCTGGGGGCATCGTCGGCAATGTCGCAGCCAGACGGCCTGTCAGACCGTCCCGGCCGCCAGATCGGCCGCGAGGATTTCCTCACTCTCCGTGACGCCACCCGCACGTTGGGTTCGAACCCATGCGCGTTTCAGATGCAGATGGACCTCGGACTCCCAGGTGAAGCCCATGCCGCCGTGCACCTGGAGACAGTCGCGGGCGCCGCGTACGGCGGCCTCGTCGGCTAGCAGACGGGCGGCGGCGATGTCGGCCGGGTCGGCGGTGACGGCGGCCGCGTACACCGCGGCGCGGGCCGTCTCCGCCCGGACCAGCATCCCCGCGCACAGGTGCGCCACCGCCTGGAAGGCCCCTATGGGCCGTCCGAACTGTTCGCGGGCCCGGGCGTGTTGCGCCGCCAGCTCGCAGACGCGGCCCGCCGTGCCGAGCTGCTCCGCGGCGGTGAGGAGGACCGCGACGGGGTCCGGGGCCACCGCCACGCCGCCGGGCACGCGGTGCAGCGGCGTCAGCGGGTCGAGGGAGCGCAGCGGCACGGCTCCGGCGGTGTCGCCGTGTACGACGTCGGCCTCCGCCAGCCACTCCGCGAGGCCGCCGTCGACGGCCGTCACGACGGTCTCCCCCGTGGCCGCGCCCGGTACGGCACCGGCCGCGAGGTGGGTGGCGGCCAGCGGCCCGGGCAGCAGCGCCCGCCCCGCCTCCTCGAACACCAACACCGCCTCGGGCAGCCCCAGTCCGACGCCGCCGTCCGCCTCCGGCAGCCGCAGCGCGAAGAACCCGGCGTCGCCCAGGGCCCGCCACAGCGCCCGGTCAAGCCGCACCGGGCCCCGCACGGCGGCCCGCAGCGCCTCCGCGTCGAAGCGCCGGGCCAGCAGCTGCCGCACCCCGTCACGCAACGCCCGCTGGTCGTCCGTCAACCGGAAACGCACGGTCACCGTCCCTTCGGCAGGCCGAGGATCCGCTCGGCGACGATGCCGTGCTGGATCTGCGAGGTGCCGGCCGCGATGGTGTACGAGAGGGAGGACAGCCGGTCCAGGGTCCAGGGGCGGTCCAGATCGAGGCAGTCGGGGCCCAGTACCTCGGCGGCGGCGTCGTAGAGCTCCTGGCGGGCGTGCGAGTACCGCAGCTTGAAGACCGAGCCACCGGCGCCGGGCACCCCGCCCGAGGCCTCCGCCGCGCTCACGTTCCACTGCGTGAGCCGCCACAGCGCCCGGAACTCCGCGTTGAGCCTGCCCAGCCGGCGCCGCAGCGCCGGGTCGCCCCAGCGGCCGTTCTCGCGGGCCCGGGCGGCCAGTTCGCCCAGGACGCGGCGGCAGGCGACGACCTCGCCGGCGAAGGCCGTGCCGCGCTCGAACGACAGCGTCACCATCGTCACGCGCCAGCCGTCGTTCTCGTCCCCGACCCGGTTGGCGAGCGGCACGCGCACCTCGTCCAGGAACACCTCGGCGAACTCCGCCGAACCGGCGAGAGTCCGCAGCGGCCGTACGGTGATGCCGGGGGCGTCCATGGGCAGGGCGAGCCAGGTGATGCCCCGGTGCCTGGGCGCCGCGGGGTCGGTGCGGACCAACAGCTCGCACCAGTCGGCGACTTCCGCGTGCGAGGTCCAGATCTTGGAGCCGGTCACCACATAGTGGTCGCCGTCGCGCCACGCGCGCGTGCGCAGGGCCGCGAGGTCGGAGCCGGCCTCCGGTTCGCTGAAGCCCTGGCACCAGACCTCCTCGCCGCGCAGGATCGGCGGCAGCCAGCGCGCCCGCTGCTCGTCCGTACCCTCGGCGGCGATGGTCGGCCCGGCGTGCAGCAGCCCCACGAAGTTGGCGCCCACGTAGGGCGCTCCGGCCTTCTCGGTCTCCTCCAGGAAGATCAGGCGGGTGGTCGGGGAGGCGTCCCAGTGGACCTCGGCGTATCCGGCGTCGTGGAGCCTGCGCTGCCAGCCGAGGTCGTAGGCGCGGCGGGCGGGCCAGTCGTCCGGGGACGGCTTGGGAGGCAGCACGGGCAGCACCGTGCCGAGCCACTCCCGCAGACGCGCCCGGAACTCCTCTTCCTCCGGCGTGTACGTGAGGTCCATCTACCGGTCGAGGTCCAGGTCGAGCATGCGGATCGCGTTGCCGCGCATCAGCTTGTAGACCGTCTCGTCGTCGAGGCCCTTGACGTGGTCGAGGGCGACTTCCCTGGTGTGCGGGAAGGTCGAGTCGACGTGCGGGTAGTCGGTCTCGAAGGTGGCGTTGTCGCGGCCGACGACGTCGAGCGAGGCGACCCCGTGCTTGTCGCGGAAGAAGCAGCAGTAGATCTGCCGGTAGTAGTACGTGGACGGCGGCTCGGGGATGGTGTCGCGGACGCCGCCCCAGGCGCGGTGCTCCTCCCAGACGTCGTCGGCGCGTTCCAGGGCGTAGGGGATCCAGCCCATCTGGCCCTCGGAGTAAGCGAGTTTGAGGCGCGGGAACCTCACCAGGACCCCGCTGAAGAGGAAGTCCATCATCGAGGCCATCGCGTTGTTGAAGCTGAGCGAGGCCTGCACGGCGGGCGGTGCGTCCGGGGAGGCGGCGGGCATCTGGGACGAGGACCCGATGTGCATGTTGACGACCGTGCCGGTCTCCTGGCAGACCGCGAAGAACGGGTCCCAGTAGCCGGAGTGGATGGACGGCAGCCCGAGGTGGGTGGGGATCTCGGAGAAGGTCACGGCCTTCACCCCGCGCGCGGCGTTGCGGCGGATCTCGGCGACCGCCAGCTCCACGTCCCACAGCGGGATGAGGCAGAGCGGGATGAGCCGCCCGCCGCTGTCCCCGCACCACTCCTCGACCATCCAGTCGTTGTAGGCGCGCACGCAGGCCAGGGCGACCTCCTTGTCGTGCGCCTCGGCGAAGGTCTGGCCGCAGAAGCGGGGGAAGGACGGGAAGCAGAGGGACGCCTCGACGTGGTTGAGGTCCATGTCCTCCAGGCGGGCCTTCGGGTCCCAGCAGCCGCGCCGCATCTCCGCCCTGGTGATGCCCTCCAGGGTCATCTCGTCCCGGTCGAAGCCGACGGCGGCGATGTTGCGCTTGTACGGGAACTTCAGGTCCTCGTAGATCCACCAGTCGGTGGGCGGGCCGTCCGGGTCCATGGTGATCCGGTACTTGCCCGCGACGTAGGCGAGTTCACCGATCCCGGCGGTCAGGGGCCGGGGTCCGCGGTCGCGGTACTTGGCCGGCAGCCACGTCTCGAAGAGATGGGCGGGCTCGATCACGTGGTCGTCGACGCTGATGATGCGGGGCAGTTCGGTCGCGCGCTCCATGGGTCCCCTCCGCCGGACTGATGCTTATCTGACGCAACGTCAGATAGCATCCCACCTGACGACCCGTCAGCCAAGCAGCTAGGGGGCAGTCGTGAACGAGACCCCGCACGCCCTGAGTTCGTCCCGCACCCTGTGGGAGCTGGTCACCCGCCGCGCCGCCCTCACCCCGGACCGGCCGCTCTTCCTGGAGGCCGGCCGCGAACTCACCTTCGGCGCTCTCCGCGCGCGCGCCGAGCGGGTGGCGGCCGGGCTGTACGGCATGGGCGTCCGCCCCGGCACGGTGGTCGCCTGGCAGCTGCCCACCCGGATCGAGACGGCCCTGCTGTCCTTCGCGCTGGCCCGCCTCGGGGCCGTGCAGACGCCGGTCATCCCCTTCTACCGGGACCGCGAGGTGGGCTTCGCGCTGCGTGAGTCGAGGGCGGAGTTCTTCGCGGTGCCGGGCGTGTGGCGCGGCTTCGACCACGGGGAGATGGCCCGGCGGCTGGGCGCGAAGGGTGTCTTCGAGGCGTACGGCGACCTGCCCGACGGCGATCCCTCCGTCCTGCCTCCCCCGCCCTCCTACGGCACCGCGGTCCGCTGGATCTACTGGACGTCCGGCACGACCTCCGACCCCAAGGGCGTGCTCCACACGGACCGTTCCCTGATCGCGGGCGGCTCCTGCCTCGCCCACGCGCTGCGGCCTTCGGGGGACGACGTGGGGTCGATCGCCTTCCCGTACGCCCATATCGGCGGGCCCGACTACACGGTGATGCTGCTGCTGTACGGCTTCCCGGCGGTGCTGTTCGAGCAGTTCGCGCTGCCGGACGCGCTGGATGCCTATCGCCGGCACGGGGTGACCATGGCGGGCGGGTCCACGGCGTTCTACTCGATGTTCCTGACGGAGCAGCGGAAGCGGCCGGGGGCCCGCCTCGTCCCCTCACTGCGGCTCCTGGCGGGCGGTGGAGCCCCGAAGCCGCCGGAGCTGTACCACGCCGTGGTCCGCGAGATGGGCGTCCAGCTCACCCACGGCTACGGCATGACCGAGGTACCGATGATCACCATGGGCGACCCGGACGACACCCCCGAACTGCTGGCGACGACCGAGGGGCGCCCGCCGGAGGGCATGGAGATACGGATCGTGGACGGGGAGGTGCGGTTGCGCGGGGAGGCGGTGTGCCAGGGGTACCTGGATCCCGAGCAGACGACGGAGGCCTTCGACCAGGACGGCTTCCTGCGCACCGGCGACCTCGGGCACCTCACGGAAACCGGCCACCTGGTTCTCACCGGCCGCCTCAAGGACGTCATCATCCGCAAGGGCGAGAACATCTCGGCCCAGGAGATCGAGGACCTGCTGCACCGGCATCCTGCGGTCGGGGACGCGGCGGTGATCGGCCTGCCGGACGCGGCGCGCGGCGAGCTGGTGTGCGCGGTGGTGGAACAGCCGCCGGGCGCCGAGCCCTTGACCCTGGCGGCGGTCACCGCGCACCTGCGCACCGAAGGGCTGTCCGTGCACAAGCTGCCGGAGCGGCTGGAGGTGGTGGACGCGCTGCCGCGGGGCGAGACGTTGCGGAAGGTACTGAAGTACAAGCTGCGCGAGCGCTATTCGGGCGAGTGACGATGTTAGAAGAACACCGGGGCGGGCGAGTGCCGCACGCCGGACGGGCCGGCGGACCGAGCGGGCGAGTGCCAACGCCGGGCGGGCCGGCGGACCGAGCGGGCGAGTGCCAACGCCGGGCGGGCACCGCGGACCGGGCTAGCGACGCGGGTGAGGGACGCGACCCGGGCGGGCGACACGACGTGGGGTGCGCGACGCGACCCGGGCAAGCGCCCGGACCGGGCTGGCGGCGCGGGCCGGGCCAACGGCGCGGGTGAGCGACGCGACCCGGGCGGGCGACACGACGTGGGGTGCGCGACGCGACCCGGGCAAGCGCCCGGACCGGGCTGGCGGCGCGGGCCGGGCCAACGGCGCGGGTGAGCGACGCGACCCGGGCAAGCGCCGCGACCCGGGCGATGGACACGACAGGGTGCGCGTGACCCGGGCCGCGACCCGCCCCGGCTGAGCGACACAACTAGGGCAAGCACGCCCCCAAGCGAGCGACACAACACAGGCCAACGCATGGCCCTGGCAAGCGACCCGCCCCAGGCATGCGACCCGCGCCAGGCGCGCGACACGACGACGCGGGAGCGCGCATGGAGCAGGCCAGCGACGCGGGTGCGCGACGCGACCCGGGCGA
>NZ_JBIBHN010000022.1:29866-93338 GCF_042957035.1 Streptomyces sp. NPDC008137
CGATGGACACGACGGGGTGCGCGTGACCCGGGCCGCGACCCGCCCCGGCTGAGCGACACAACTCGGGCAAGCACGCCCCCAAGCGAGCGACACAACACAGGCCGGCGCATGGCCCTGGCAAGCGACCCGCCCCAGGCATGCGACCCGCCCCAGGCGCGCGACACGACGACGCGGGAGCGCGCATGGAGCAGGCCAGCGACGCGGGTGCGCGACGCGACCCGGGCGATGGACACGACGGGGTGCGCGTGACCCGGGCCGCGACCCGCCCCGGCTGAGCGACACAACTCGGGCAAGCACGCCCCCAAGCGAGCGACACAACGCAGGCCGACGCATGGCCCTGGCAAGCGACCCGCCCCAGGCATGCGACCCGCCCCAGGCGCGCGACACGACGACGCGGGAGCGCGCGCCGGGCCGGCAACGCGGGCGAGGGTCACAACGCGGGCAAGCGCGTGGGCCGGGCGAGCGGCGCGAGTCGGCAAAGTGACCCCGCGCAGGCGGCGCCACTCGGGCGCGGGCCTCGCCCAGGCCGGCACCGTCGTTCGAGCCGGCAGGGCCACCCAGGCCGGCAGGACATCACCCCGGCCGCCGCTTTCCGGCCCCGGGCCGACAGGGCATCACCCCGGCCGCCGCCTTCGGCCCCCGGGCCGGCAGGACATCACCCCGGCCGGCCCCGTCACCAGGCCTGCGACGCCGCCCGGCCCAGTCGCTCTACTCCGGCACCGTGAAGTAGCGGGCGAAGGCCGGTACGACCTCGGTCTCGCCGACCTTGCCGTCCTCGTCCGCGTCGAGTGCGCCGGCGGCCGTGCGGGCGACGTCCTCAGGGGCGCCGAGGCAGGTGAGGACGCGGGACACCTCCTCGGTCGTCGCCGCGCCGTCACCGTCCGTGTCGGCGATGTCCAGGGCCGCGTGCAGGAAGGGGCGGGCGATCTCGGCGAACCGGTCGGGGTTGTCGCGCAGGCGCTTGACCGCGCCGCCCACGAACTCCTCGCGCGTGATGCGCTGGTCGCCGTCGCGGTCCGCGATGCCGGCCATGCCCTGCCAGAATGCCTCCGCGCCGCCGTACAGCGCCTGGCCCTTGTCGGACCGGGCCGCTACGGCGAACTCCGCGAGCAGCGCCTTGGCCGCCCCGTAGAAGTCCTCGCGGTCGATGTAGCCGTTGCCGTCCTGGTCGAAGATGGCGAACCGGGCGGCGATCCTGCGCTCGTACTCGCTGCTGACCATGTCTCTTTCAGGCCGCCTTACGTCAGGTGGGGTGCGTCTCGCTCGGAGCGTACGACGGAGGGGGCCGTTCGGGCGCGGGAAAACGTCACTTGCGCCAAGACCGGGGGAATTCCGGGACAACAGCGTGTCAGAACGGCAACACGAGCCCTACCGTGGGTCATCGGCCCCTCACGCGGACAGGGGTTCGCCCTCGTCACCCAGGGCCGCGTCCACATCGCCGTACACGTCGAACAGCCTGCGCACGCCCAGCGCGCCGAGGACCCGGTTGACGTGGGAGCCGTCGGCCGCGCCCCGGGCGGGCAGCACCAGCCGCAGCCGGCCCTGGCAGGAGCGGATCAGACGGCGGGCGGCGATGAGCACGCCGACGCCGCTGGAATCGCAGAAGAACACCTCGGACAGGTCGAGGACAAGACAGTGGTGCCCCTCGGCCACTACGTCGTGCACACGCTGACGCAGCACCGGCGAGGTCACCAGATCCAGTTCGCCGGACACCTGGAGCACGGCCCATTCGCCCTGCTCGCCGCCGGTCACTTTGAAGGTCACCACCACGCCCTTCGATCGCCAAAACGGAAGCAGTCCCTACGCTTCCTTTGAGCGCGGCTGCCCAGCGGCCGTTCCCTGAAACACAACCCGAAAAACGGATCCCCGTCGAATCAGGCTTGTTTTAGTCGGCTTCGATCCTGTTCGATCCTCTTCGGTCACGTCTGATCGCACGTCGCTGGGGTAGACGCCTCTACCACCTGCGGCCGCCCAGGGGGCGCACATTGCCACAAAGGGGCGTGCGCTACCGGACGTGCCGACTACATTCGAGGAGACATCAGACACAGGCTGGACAGGGAGCGGGCGCGGGACACGAGCAGGGGGTGAGGGGGCCGCATGGCGAAAAAGGACGTACCGCCCCGCTGGGACCGCAAGATGCAGCAGCGGCTCGCCCGCGGGGAGGCCGCCGCCCTCGGTGAGCTCTACGACCGGTTCGCCTCCCTCGTGCACGGCCTCGCCCACCGCGTCCTCGGCGACGAACGCGCCGCCGACGGCATCACCCGCGAGGTCTTCGTCCACGTCTGGGAACACCCGGACGCCTACGACCCCAGACAGGGCCCGCTGCGCACCTGGGTCGCCACCCTGACCCACCGCCTGGCCGTGCAGCGCCTGCGCGCCACCGAGACCGCCGCCCTCGCCCGCGACGGCTCCGGCACCGCGGAGGAGCTCGAGCACCGGGTGCGCCGCGCCTCGGTCGCCGCCCGCGCCGACTACATCGTCCAGTCCATGCCGGTCCCGCTGCGCTCGGCCCTGGAGCGGGCCTACTTCCAGCGCCGCGACTACCGCCAGACCGCCACCGACCTCGGCATCACCGAGGACGAGGCCCGCCGCCGGCTGCGCCTGGGCCTCCAGCTCCTGTCCACCGCCCACGAGAGCGAGCCACCCGGCGCACCGCCCGGACCCGGGGGTGCGGTGTGAGCGGCTCGGAGATGCCCGAGCACGACGAAGGACAGGAGCCGGGGAAGCCGCCGCGGATCCCCCCGCCCCGGGCCTCCGTCGAGGACGGCGGACTGCCGCTGCCCGCGCTGGAGGTCCTCGGTGACACGGCACTCCCTCCCGTAGCGCCCGTGCTGGAGCACCCCGTGCTGAAGGCCCTGCTCGGCGCCTGGGCGCTGTCCGCCTGCTCGGCCGAGGAGGCCGTGGCCGTAGAGGAGCACCTCGGCGAGTGCGGGCAGTGCGCCGACGAGGCGCGGCGGCTGCGCGAGGCGGTCGGGCTGCTGCAACGGCCCGAGAGCCTCGACCTGGACCCGGCCCTGCGCACCCGGGTCCTGGGGACCTGCCTGGAGCGCCGCCCGCCGCGCATCCCGGTACCGGACTGGGCCGCCGCCTACGACGCCGAGACCGCGCGCCTGGACGCACTGCTCCAGGACTTCGGCGACGCCGAGTGGCACGCGCCGGTACGGCTGCGCTGGTTCCGGGCCGACGCGTCGACGAGCCGCCGTACGACCGTCGCCGGGGTCATCGCGCATCTGCTCAGCGTCGACGGACTGGTGGCGGTCGCCGTGGGCCTGGACGACCCGCTGGGTGACCTCGCCGCCCCGCGCCCGACCCCGGCGGCCCGCACCGAGGCGTACTGGCAGGCCTCCCACTTCCCGCCCACCCGGGCCGTGCGGGCGCCCTGGCGGGAACAGAGCCACAACCTCGTCCGCACGGTGTCCTTCACGGGCGGCGGCGCCGGGAAGATGCCCGTGCCGTACGGCGACTTCGCGCTGCCCCTCCACGACGCGATGCTCGACCGGGCCTTCGAGTGCTGGGTGCACGCCGAGGACATCGCGGACGCGGTCGACTACCCCTACGACCCGCCCTCGCCGCGCCATCTGCACCGCATGATCGACCTGGCGGCCCGCATGCTGCCGACCGCCCTTGCGCACCGCCGCCGGGCCGGTCTCGCGGCCCCCGCCCACCACCGCCATCTCGTCGCGGCGGGCGAACCGGGCCGCAGCCTCCGCCTGGAGATCGAGGGCCTCGGCGGCGGCGAGTGGCTGATCCCCCTCGACTCTCCCGCCGCCAAGGGCTCCGCGGAACACGAGGTGGCCCACGTCGCCCTGGACGGCGTCGAATTCTGCCGCCTGGCAGCAGGCCACGTACCCCCGCAGGAGGCGGCGGCGGGCCAGGTGGGAGACAAGGAGGCGATCAGAGACGTCCTGTTCGCCGCGGCATCACTGAGCAGGATGTAACCAACCCAGGGGCGCGGGGCTGTGTCGATATGCGGCTCCGCCGCGTGGGCGCGATCAACCCCCACGCACCCGCACTCGCCACCAAACGGGACGAACCGAGCTCTCAGGCGAAAACAACCGTCCGCCGCCCATTGGGCAGAATCCGCCGCTCCGCATGCCACTTCACAGCCCGAGCCAACGCCTGGCACTCCACATCACGCCCGATGGCAACAAGCCCCTCCGGCGTCACGTCATGCCCCACCCGCTCGACCTCCTGCTCGATGATCGGCCCCTCATCAAGATCAGCCGTCACATAGTGAGCGGTCGCACCGATCAGCTTCACACCCCGGGCATGAGCCTGGTGATACGGCTTCGCCCCCTTGAAGCTCGGCAGGAACGAGTGGTGGATGTTGATGATCCGCCCGGACAGCGCCTTGCACAGATCGTCCGACAGCACCTGCATGTACCGGGCGAGAACGACCAGCTCCACACCCTCCTCGCGCACGATGTCGAGCAGCCGCCCCTCCGCCTCGGACTTCGTGTCCCTCGTCACCGGAATGTGGTGGAAGGGGATGTCGTACGAGCCCACCAGCTCGGCGAAGTCCGTGTGGTTGGACACCACGCCGGCGATCTCCACCGGCAGTGCCCCGGTCCGCGCCCGGAACAGCAGGTCGTTCAGGCAGTGCCCGAACTTGCTGACCATGAGCAGGATGCGCATCTTCTGGTCGCCCCGGTTGATCTGCCACTCCATCTGAAAGGAGTCGCCGATCGCGGCGAAGCTGGCCCGCAGCTTCTCCACGGACACGGGAGCGTCCGCCGAGAAGTGGACGCGCATGAAGAACAGTCCCGTGTCGTGGTCGCCGAACTGCTGGCTGTCCTCGATGTTGCAGCCGGTCATGAAGAGGTAGCTCGACACGGCGTGCACGATGCCCTTCCTGTCCGGGCAGGAAAGGGTGAGGACGTACTGGTCCGGCGGGGTCGCGGCGGTGGTGGACTGCTCGTTCATGCAGGACAGGGTCCCACAGGCGGCCGCACCGCCGGCAATCGTCCCGCTGTACGGACCCCCTGGGCGAACCCCTAGGCGGACCTGGTCATGAGCCGCAGGACCTCCAGGCTGCGCGGCGGCGTGTCCGGCTCCTCGCCGTCGCCCGTGGCGAGCCGCACATGCGCGTCCCGGGCCGCCTGGATCGCCTCGGGCCACGCCTGGTGCTCCAGGTACGCGGCGACCGGGGCGTCCGGCCCGACCTGGTGCATGATCCGCAGCACCCGCAGCACGGCGGTGTCCACGAGGGCCGCCTCCTGCGAGTCACGGAAGATCGTGCCGACGTACTTCTCGGCGGACCAGTGGTCCAGCCAGGTGTCCTCGACCAGCCGGTACACGGCGTCGGTCACGTCGCCGTAGCCGTCCACACCGGCCAGCCAGACGTCCCGCTGGAACCCGGGATCGGAGAGCATGTGCAGCGCCGAGCGCACATTGCTGCGCCAGCGCCACCACGGCATGTCGTTGACAGGCATGCCGCCCATGGTGGATGAGCGAAGGCCACGACGGGAAGAGTTCTCCGAAGCTTGCACGGTCATCGATCGTACGTTCCCCTCCACATCGGTCACACCGACCCCTGTAATTCACCTGCGTGTCACCAACCGTTGACCCGAGATCACTCTCGGGTTGGTCATGTGGCGGAATCGTGCGGAACCATGACCGGCAGGCGACGCACCCGCAGCACATTCCTCCCCGGCCCCCTCACCCGCCACGCCAGAAAAGGCGCCCTCTCCGCGGGCACGGCGGCCGCGTGCGCGTCGCTCCTCGCCGGCTGCGGGGTCGTCCCCGGCACCACGGGGGATGCCGGGGACGACCCGATCACCGTCATGACCTGGGCACCCCAGGAGACCAAGGCCACCAACAAGCCCGGAATGCCCGCCTTCGCCCAGGCCTACGCCCGCTGGATCAACGCCAAGGGCGGGCTCAACGGCCGCAAGCTCAAAGTGCTGACCTGCAACGACCACAACGACAGCGTGGCCGCCGCCAAGTGCGCCCGGCGGGCCGCCAAGGAGAACGTCGTCGCGGTCGTAGGATCGTACAGCCAGTACGCCGACTCCTTCTTCCCGTCCCTGGAGGGCGCGGGCATCCCGTACATCGGCGGCTACGGCATCACCAACGCCGAGTTCACCAGCCCCCTGTCCTACCCCGTCAACGGCGGCCAGCCCGCGCTGCTCGCCGGTCTCGGCAGGTCCCTCGCCGACTGCGGGCCGGTCGCGCTGGTGCGGCCCGACACCATCGCGGGCGACCAGCTGCCCCCGCTGCTCGACTCGGGCCTGAAGGCGGGCGGGCACTCGGCGGCCCGGGACCAGCGGGCGGCGGAGGACGCCACCGAGTACGACGGCCAGGCCGAGCGGGCGCTGCGGACGACGACCTCCTCCCCCGGGGACGAGGGCTGTGTGGTGCCCGCGCTCGGGGACCGCAACGGCACCTTCATGGACTCCTTCCGGCGGGCCCGCGAGGACTATCCCGACGTACGGACGGCCGCCGTGCTCGGCAGCGTCGACCAGACGGTGATCGACGCGACCGGCGGGGCCTCGGGACCGTACGAGGGCTCGTACATCACCGGCTGGTACCCCGTGGCGAGCGATGCCCGCTGGGACGGGATGAAGCGGGTGATCAAGGAGGAGGCCTTCGGCGACAACCGCATCGACGCCGCGGACGCCGGGGTGCAGACCACCTGGATCGCCTACACCGTGTTCAAGAAGATCGTCGAGTCGCTCGGCGGCGGCGAGGTGAGCGCCGACACGGTGACGGAGGCCCTCGACGACGGTCTCGCCATCAGCACGGGCGGGCTCACGCCGACGCTGCGGTGGCGCTTCCAGGACAAGCTCGCAGCGGTCGGCTTCCCGCGCCTGGTGAACGCGAACGTGACCCTTCAGGTGGTGCGGGAAGGGCGGCTGGTGTCGGCACGGAAGGGCTTCGTCGACACGACGCGGACGCTGCAGAACGCCGACGTGAACTACTGAGCCCCGCTCAGCGGTTCACGCCCGGCCGCTCGTCGCATCACGTCGCGTCACGTCACGTCACAGCTGCGTCGGCTGGCGCTCGGTCAGGCCGTACGTCTTCGCTATCGCGTTCCACAGCCCGGCAGCCTTGGTCTTCTCGGTGCTCGCGACGCCGCTGGCGCGGTTGCCGGCCTGCGTCTGGCCGGTGGCCCGGGCCTGGCCCTTCCTGCAGCCCTTCTTGCCCGCGGTCTGGTCGGCCCAGGCCGCGTAGTGGTTGTCGGCCGACGCCGAGGCCTGCCACGCCTTGGTGAGGGCGGTGGTCAGCGCGGCGTGCTGGGGCAGCCGGTCGACCGTGATGCCGGAGAGCCGGGTGACCAGCTCGGTGCGCTGCTTGGCCGCGTCGCGCAGGTTCTTGGCCGCCTGAGGCAGGTTGTCGCAGCGCTTGACGTCGGCCACGGAACTGATCACGGTGGTGCGGCTGTCGCCGCTGTCGGCGAGCAGCTTGTCCAGCTCGACCGCCTGGGCCCGGGCCGGGTCGGCGGAGGGCGAGGCGGAGTCCTCCGTCGCGGGGGCGGAGGCGGCCACGGTCTTGTTGTTGTCGCCGCCGCCGTCGTCACCGCTTCCGCCGGCGGCGAGCAGCGCGCCGGCGCCGACGCCGAGGACGGCGATGCCGATGCCGACGGCCGCGATGACCGGCACGCGCGAGCCGGAGCGGCCGCCGTGCCCGCCGCCGGACTGGGCGGGCGGGGCGTAGGACTGGGGCTGGGCGTGGTGGTGGGCCTGGGGCTGTTCGAAGCGGGGCATCTGCTGCGTGGACGCGGCCGGGCTCTCGGCGCCGTGGCCGCCGCGGTCGCTGCGGAAGAGGTTGTCGAACTCGGAGGGCGGCTGCTTGTCCCCGCCGGGCACCGGAGCGATGTACTGCGTCGCCTCGGCGTCCGGATTCGAGGCGGGCGGCAACGGCCCGGCTCCGGCCCGGGGCGCGGTCCCCAGGAACGTGGTCGCCTCGGGGTCGTGACCGGTGGGCGTCTCGGGCGGCAGCGCGCCCGGGCCCACCGGGGGTATGTACTGCGTCGCCATCTCGTCGGCGGACGCGGCGACGGGCGGCAGGAACTGGGTCGCGCCCTCGTCGGCGGGCGCGGGCAGCGGTGCGGACGAGGAGGGAGCCCCGTGCCCGTCCGTCGCGGGAGGCAGCGGGGCGCCCCCGACGGGAGCGCCGTACGCCCCTGGAGCGGCCCCGTACGCGCCGGTGCCCGGCGCGTGAGACCCGTACCCGCCGGGTGCCGACGGCGTCGAACCGTCCGCGGCGGCGGAGCCGTACGCGTCAGAGGCAGGCGGCAGACCGCCCCCGGCAGGTGACCCGTACGCGCCCGTGCTCGGCGGCAGCTGGCCTCCCCCGGCCGGGGAGCCGTACCCGCCCGCGGCGGGCGGAGGCGAACCGCCCGCGGCGGCGGAGCCGTACGCGTCGGAGGCAGGCGGCAGGCTGCCCCCGGCACGAGACCCGTACCCGTCCGTCGCCTGCGGCAGCGGGGTGCCGTACGGGCCGGAGGGCGGGGGCAGTTGGGAGGGGTCGGGCTGAGTGCCGTAGCCGGCGTACGGGTTGGGGGGCTGGGTGCCCTCCTGGGGCAGGGCGCCCGGGGCTGCGGGGTGCTGGGCGTCCCATGCCGGGGGTTCCGGGGTGGTCCACTGCTGGGACTGCTGGGACTGCTGGGACTGCTGAGGCTGCGGGGACTGCCAGCTGTTGTCCTGCGGCGGGGGCGGGGTCTGCTGGTCGGGGCCCCACGGCTGGCCCCAGGTCTGGCCCCCGGCGGGGGCGGAGGCCGGGGGCTGGCCGGTCGGGGCCGGGCCGGGCCGGTGGCCTGCCGGGGTGTCACCGGGTCCGCCCGTCATCCCCGGCAGCAGGGGTTCGCCACCGTCGGAGGGCAGCACGATGCCTTCGCGCGCTTGGCGCGCCGAGGGCTCCTCGCCCTGTCCACTCTGCGTCACCGGGACTCCTACTTATGGGGGACCTTGTGAATCGTCGGGTCACGCTACCGGGTCCCCAGAGCCCCGTGCCACGCAGCACAGGGCCTGACCCCAAGCCCTGTGAGCGCGGTAACACAACCGGGTCACGGCACGCTGGTCATGTCACCTCCTGCTCGCCCAGCGGCCGTTTCCCACACGTTCACGCATCCGCAGACCCTGTGTTCACGCCGCGGCCTGGAGGTCCAGCCGCGCCCCGAACTCCCTGACCACCGCCTCGTCCCGGTACGGCTCCAGCCGCTGCTGGAAGTCCTCCAGATACTCGGCGCCCCGGTTGGACCGCAGCCCCTCCAGCAGTTCGACGGCCTTCATGCCCGTGCTGCACGCCTCTTCGACCTCGCGCTGCTGCACCTGCGCCGTGGCCAAGAGCACATAACCGATGGCCCGGCGGCGCGCCCGCGTCTCGGGATGCCCCTCCAGCGACTCCCGCGCGCACCGCGCCGCCGCGTCGGCCTGTCCCAGGTCGCGGTGGCAGTGGGCCAACTCGTCGGCGAGATAGGCCTCGTCGAAGTGCGCGATCCACACCGGGTCGTCCCCGGCGGCCGGGTCGGCCGCCTCCAGGGCGCTCACCGCGCGCCCGGCCGCGGACTGGGCGGCGCGCACGTCGCCCATGAGGGCGTGTCCGCGCGCCTCCGCCGCCAGGAACATCGACTCCGCGCGCGGTGACACGCGCCCCCGCGCCCCCTCCTGCGCCGCCCTCGCCAACTGCGCGATCTCCCGGGGATTCCCGAGTTGCGCGGCGAGATGGCTCATGGAGGCGGCGAGGACGTATCCGCCGTAGCCGCGGTCCCCGGCCGCCTGGGCCAGCCGCAGCGCCTGGATGTAGTAGCGCTGCGCCAGACCGGGCTGCCCGGTGTCCACCGCCATGTATCCGGCGAGCTCCGTCAGCCGGGCCACCGCGGCGAACAGGTCCCGCCCCACCGCCTCCCGGTACGACCCCGCCAGCAGCCCCGAGACCACGCTGTTGAGGTAGTGCACGACGACCGGGCGCACATGCCCGCTGCCGTACTGGTGGTCGAGATCCACCAGCGCCTGCGTCATGGCGAGGACCGCCTGTACGTCGGACTGCCCCACGCGCGGTCCGGCCGAGCGCGACACCTGGCCGTCGGGCGCGGAGATCAGCCAGTCACGGCTGGGCTCGACCAGCGCGGACGCGGCGACGGAGGAGCCGGACAGGAAGTCCCGCCGCCCCACATCGCTGCGCCACAGCTCGCAGACCTGCTCGATGGCCCCCAGTACCGTCGGCGAGAACTGGAGACCCACGCCCGAAGCGAGGTTCTTGCCGTTGGCCATGCCGATCTCGTCGATCGTGACCGTACGGCCGAGTTTGCGGCCCAGTGCCTCGGCGATGATCGCCGGGGCCCGGCCCCGCGGCTGCTGCCCGCGCAGCCAGCGCGCCACCGACGTCTTGTCGTAGCGCAGGTCGAGACCGTGCTCGGCACCGCACATGTTGACCCGGCGGGCGAGGCCGGCGTTGGAGCATCCGGCTTCCTGGATGAGCGCCTGGAGCCGTTCGTTCGGCTGCCGAGCGACGAGCGGCCTTGCGGCCATGGCGTACCCCCTGTGGCTGCGGTGCCTGCCCACGCACCGAGTTGACGTGTCTTCCGCGGCCGAACCCCTCGCGTCCCAGCGAAAAGATCCGGCCGTGAAGATCAATGCCCCGCCGACCAGGCGAAAATGCGAGGCATGTGAGGATTGCCGGGGTAACGGCTGTCGCCGGCCCCACTCGTGGCTACCCACCTCCGGCCACGGATCCTCCCGCGCGCCCCCGCACATGCACCCATGCGCCCCGGGAACAGGGGCGATGCTCTCCCCCGCGCACACGGGCGGGCGTAACCCCTGGTGACGACCAGAGTTGTGTTCATCGTGGAAGAGACGATCGCCGGCACCGAAGCCGCTCAGATCCCGAAGCAGCGCGGGGAATCGCTGCTGGAGACCGCCGTCCGCTACGCCGAGGAGCGCCACTGGGACGTGTTCCCCGGCACCTGGCTGGAAGCGGCCGACGGACGTCAGCGGTGCTCCTGCGGTGACGCGGCGTGTCCGGCACCCGGATCACACCCGGCGCGCCCGGACTGGGCGACGCAGGCGACGGGCAGTGCGACCGTCGCGCGACGCATGTGGCAGAAACAGCCCACCGCGTCGATCCTGCTGCCGACGGGGCGGACGTTCGACGCGATCTCCGTGCCGGAGACGGCGGGCTTTCTGGCCCTGGCCCGGATGGAGCGGATGGAGCTGACGCTCGGTCCTGTGACGCTCACGCCGGATCGGCGGATGGAGTTCTTCGTGCTGCCGGGGGCCGGGGTGAAGGTGCCTGATCTGGTGCGGAAGCTGGGGTGGTCGGTGTCGTCGCTGGATCTGACCGTGCTGGGTGAGGGCGCGTATGTGGCCGCGCCGCCCACGCGGTTCGGGTCGCGGGGGGCCGTGCAGTGGGCCTGCCGGCCTACGCCCGCGAATCGGTGGCTGCCGGATGCGGAGGAGTTGATCTCGCCGCTTGCGTATGCGTGTGGGCGGGATCGGTAGCGCCTGATCGTCTGCGCGGTTGCCGTTGATCGGCGGCTGCGGCTTCGTCGTGGTTGTTCGCGCAGTTCCCCGCGCCCCTGAAAGAGAGGCGTTGCCCCACCGTAGGGTTCTGGGTGACGGAGGGAGACGCGGTGGGATCCAGCGCTGTACGGGTGCAAGGGCTCTGGAAGCGGTTCGGGCAGCAGGTGGCTGTGGCCGGGGTCGATCTTGAGTTGCCGGCGGGGAAGTTCATCGGGCTGGTCGGGCCGAACGGGGCCGGGAAGACCACCACCTTGTCGATGGTGACCGGGCTGCTCAGGCCCGATCACGGGACCGTCGAGGTGGTCGGGCACGACGTGTGGCGGGACCCCGTCGAGGTGAAGGCCCGCATCGGGGTGCTGCCGGAGGGGCTGCGGCTGTTCGAACGGCTGTCGGGGCGGGAACTGCTGGCGTACAGCGGGAGGTTGCGCGGACTGCCCGGTGCCGAGGTCGACAAGCGGGCCACCCAGCTCCTCGACGTCCTTGATCTGGCCGGCAGCCAGCACAAGCTCGTCGTCGACTACTCGACCGGCATGCGCAAGAAGATCGGGCTCGCCACCGCCCTCCTCCACAATCCCGAAGTGCTGTTCCTGGACGAGCCGTTCGAGGGCGTCGACCCCGTCTCCGCCCAGACCATCCGGGGCGTGCTGGAGCGGTACACCGCCTCGGGCGCCACGGTCGTGTTCTCTTCCCACGTCATGGAGCTCGTCGAGTCGCTGTGCGACTGGGTGGCCGTCATGGCCGCCGGGCGGATCCGGGCCACCGGGACCCTCGCCGAGGTACGCGGTGACGCGCCCTCGCTGCAGCGGGCGTTCCTCGAACTCGTCGGGGCGCAGAGCCGGGACGCCGGGTCCGACCTCGACTGGCTGGGCGGCGGGGCCCGGTGAGTGCCGCCGCCCTCACCCCCGTCGTCGTACGGCTGAAGCTGTCGCTGCTGCGCAACGGGCTGCGGCAGTCCGGCGGGCGCAAAGCCGCCTACATCGCCTCGGCCGTCTTCGCCCTGCTGTTCGCCGCGTTGCAGCTCGTCGGCCTGATCGCGCTGCGAGGGCACGCGCACGTCGAGTCCCTGGTCGTGCTGGTCGTGGCGGTGCTGGGGCTCGGCTGGGCGGTGATGCCGCTGTTCTTCCCCAGCGGTGACGAGACGCTCGATCCGACGCGTCTCGTGATGCTGCCGCTGCGGCCCCGGCCGCTGGTGCGGGCGCTGCTCACGGCGTCGCTGGTCGGCATCGGGCCGCTGTTCACGCTGTGCCTGCTGGCCGGTTCCGTGATCGCGGTCGCCCGGGGCGGGGCGGCGTTCGCGGTGGGCGTCGTCGCGGTCGCCCTGGCGCTGCTGGTCTGCGTGGCGTTCGCGCGGGCCGTCGCCGCCGCCAACGTACGGCTGTTGAGCAGCCGCAAGGGCCGCGACCTCGCGGTGCTGAGCGGGCTCGTCATCGCCGTCGGGGCGCAGGTCGTCAACTTCGGTGCGCAACGGCTCGGTTCGGCGGGTCTCGGCGAGCTGGACCCGGTCGCGGAGGTGCTCCAGTGGGTGCCGCCGGCGTCGGCGATCGCCGCCGTGCACGCGGTGGGCGAGGGGTCGTACGGTCGCGCCGCGGTCCAACTGGCGCTGACCGCCGGTGCGCTGGTGGCGCTGCTCGCGGTGTGGTCCCGGCATCTGACGCGGCTGATGACCTCGCCCGACGGGTCCACGCTGCCCGCCGCCGAGTCGGCCGCCCGGGAGCGGTCGTCGAGCGGGCTCGGGCGGCTGCTGCCGGCGGGGCGTACGGGGACGGTCATGGAGCGCAGCCTGCGGTATGTGTGGCGCGACCCCAAGACCAAGGCCGCCTGGGTGACCTCGCTGGCCATCGGGCTGATCGTGCCGGTGTTCAACGCCTGGCAGGGCACCGGGTCCGTGTACTTCGCGTGCTTCGCCGCCGGGATGCTCGGCATCCAGATGTACAACCAGTTCGGGCAGGACACCTCCGCGTTCTGGATGGTCGCCATGACGATCTCCTCGCGCCGGGACGCCTACGTCGAACTGCGCGCCCGCGCGCTGGCCCTGCTGCTGATCACCCTGCCGTACGCCACACTCGTCACCGTGCTGACGACCGCGATGCTCGGCGACTGGCGGCGGCTGCCCGAGGCGCTGGGGCTGTCCTTCGCGCTGCTCGGCGCGATGCTCGCGACCGGGGCGTGGACGTCCGCCCGCTTCCCCTACTCCATCCCCCAGGAGGGCTACAAGAACGTCGCCCCGGGGCAGACCGGGCTCGCCTGGATCTCCATCTTCGGCGGGATGATCGCCGCGGCCGTGCTGTGCGCGCCCGTCATCGCGCTCACGATCTGGCTGAACGTGAGCGCGGAGGGCGAGGCCTGGACGTGGCTGCTGCTGCCGGCGGGCACGGTCTACGGGGCCGTGCTGACGGTGGTGGGGCTGCGGCTGGCCGCTCCGCGGACGGCCCGGCGGCTGCCGGAGATCCTGGTGGCGGTCAGCAAGGGATGATCTGTCCGGCGCCGTGTGCGCCTCAGTTCGTGCCGAGGGAGTCCAGGAACGGCTCGATCGCGGCGCGCCAGGCCTCCGGCTGGTCGTAGTGCACCAGGTGGCCGGCGTCGGCGACCTCCGCGTACTGGCCGCGGGGCAGGACGCGGACCATCTCCTGGGCCTCGGCGCGGCCCAGCTCCCCGTCGAGGCCCCGCACGACCAGGGCCGGGCAGCGGACCTGGGTCAGCTCCTCCCAGTGCGCGTCGTACACCCAGGTCTCGCGGGAGCGGAGCATCTGCTCCGGTTCGAAGACGGGGCGCCAGCCGTCCGCGGACTCGGCCATCACCTCGGCGTAGAACGCGCCGCGAGCCGGGTTGGGCCGCTCCACCCAGGGGTCGTCCTCGCCGAACCACTTGCGGACGTCGGCGAGCGTGGCGAAGGGCAGCGGCCAGGACCGGAACCACTGGTCCCACTCGCGCTGCGAGGCCGCGCCGAGGGCGGAGGCCCGCATGTCGCAGATGATCAGCCCACGGACCAGGTCCGGGCGCTTGGCGGCGAGCTGCCAGGCGGTCAGCGCGCCCATGGCGTGGCCGATGAGGACGACCGGGTCGAGCCCTAGCTGTTCCAGGGCGGCCTCGACGTCGTCGACGTAGGCGTCACGGGAGAAGGCTCCCTGCGGGGGCTTCTCGCTGCGGCCGTGGCCGCGCTGGTCGAGAGCGACGGCGCGGTACCGGCCGGAGAGCCAGCGGGCGGTGGACGCCCAGTGCGAGGCGCGGCCCATGAGGCCGTGCAGTAACAGGACGCCCGGGGAGCCGTTCGGCGCGGTCCGCGCGCCGGGCGTGCGCTGCGGGTCGAGCGGGTGCCGCGGGTCGTGCGGATCGTGCGCCGGATCGGTCTTGGGCGGGTCTCCGAACTCCCAGGCCGCGAGGCGTACGCCGCCCGTTCCGGTCACGTCGATGCGTCGCGCCATGTCCTGGCACCCCCCAAGCTTCGCGCGGACCGTGGTCGTCTCCGGCCGTTCGGTCCTGTGAACCGTGTTCTGCCTGCTGCGCCTTCTTGCCGTGCCGTGCCTCACCCGCACACTATCGAATGCCCATTCGAGGATGCTGTTCTCGCGGGCAACACCCCTCGTTCGAGTGACCATCCTCGGGGATTGGCGGCCGCTGCCGAGGGGAGATCTTCAGCGGGAGGCGGACCGCTCGGGGAAACCGGTCCGTGGGGGATGACCTTGAGAGCTCGGGGCTCCAGGTCAGCACAGGGGAGGACAGGCCCCGGCGCCGCAAGGCGCCGGGGCCCTTCACATCTCCACGGCACATCCTCCCGCCCCCTCCCCTGCCGGGCGACATCGCTGTCAGGCCACGGCCAAGAGCCCTCAGGTCATATGCCTCACGCGACAGCGTCGCACGGGAAGCGGACGAGCGCTGCCATTCGACGGACTGAATCCCGGATACGACGGGATCACGCCAACACCACCGGCGCGGCCGCCCCGGCCGGGCTCAGGGCTTGGCGACGAACACGTGGGAGGCGACCTCCGACTCCAGCTCGGCCGCCTCGCCGCCGCTGCCCACCAGCACCCCGCCCGCCGACTCGGTCACGCTGACCACCGAGCCGGGCTGCACGCCCGCCCGCCGCAGCGTGTACATCAGCTGCGCGTCCGTCTGGATCGGCTCGCCGATCCGGCGCACCACGACCGTCTTGCCCTCGGCGCCCGGGTCGAGGGTCGCCAGCGACACCATTCCCTCGTCCAGGAACGGGTCGGCGCCGTCCTTCTCGCCGAGCTCCTCCAGACCCGGGATCGGATTGCCGTACGGCGACTCCGTCGGGTGCCGCAGCAGCTCCAGCACGCGGCGCTCCACGGCCTCGCTCATCACGTGCTCCCAGCGGCACGCCTCGGCGTGGACCTGCTCCCACTCCAGCCCGATCACGTCGACGAGCAGACACTCGGCGAGCCGGTGCTTGCGCATCACGCGCGTGGCGAGACGGCGGCCCTCGTCGGTCAGCTCCAGGTGCCGGTCGCTCGCGACGGACACCAGACCGTCGCGCTCCATCCGCGCCACGGTCTGGCTGACGGTCGGCCCGCTCTGGTCCAGCCGCTCGGCGATACGGGCGCGCATGGGGACCACACCCTCTTCCTCCAGCTCGAGGATGGTGCGGAGATACATCTCCGTGGTGTCGATCAGTCCGGACATACGTGCCCCTCGATGAGATCTGCCGGAGGCTGGACGGCTCACCGGCGCGTGCGCTGGCCCTGCACCCAATTCTGCCGGATACCACCGACAACCGTGCCGCCGGAGGGAAACCAGGGGATTGCGCGGCCCGGAGGAAGGGTACGAAGTTCTCCTTCGCGGGCCACGGAGCCCCGCGCGGCACCCTCGCCCCGGGCGCCACGACCGTATTGACACCGCACTGGTCCAGACCGCACCGTGATGCGCGACACGCGCCCCCGAGGCCATCCTGAGCCATCCCGAAGGGACCCCGTATGAGCGACCGCGCGCCGGCCGGCCAGTTCCTCGACGCCGCGATCGACCTGCTGAAGCGGGTCCGCGACGAGGAGGCCGACAGCGTCACGGCCGCCGGCACGCTCCTCGCCGACACCGTGGAGAACGGGGGTCGCCTCTTCGCCTTCGGCGCCGGGCACTCCTCCCTCGCCGCACAGGACCTCGTCTACCGCGCGGGCGGCCTCGCCCTCATGAACCTGCTCGCCGTGCCGGGCGTCGTCGGCGTCGACGTCATGCCCGCGCCCCTCGGCTCCGCCCTGGAACGCGTCGACGGCCTCGCGAGCGCCGTCCTGGACAGCTCCCCGCTCCGCGCGGGCGACGCCCTGCTGATCATCTCCCTGTCGGGGCGCAACGCCCTCCCCGTGGAGATGGCCATGAGCGCCCGTGCCCGGGGCATCCGGGTCATCGGCGTGACCTCGGTCGCCTACGCCTCGGAGACCGAGTCGCGGCACAGCTCGGGGACGTATCTGAAGGACCACTGCGACCTCGTCCTCGACTCGAAGATCGCCGTCGGCGACGCCGAACTCACCCTCGACAACGTCCCGGCCCCCTTCGCCCCCGCCTCCACGGTCGTCACCTCGGCCCTCCTCCAGGCCGTCATGGCCACCACGGCCGCCACCCTCGCCGACCGCGGCCTGGAGCCCCCGCTGCTGCGCTCGGGGAACGTCGACGGCGGGCACGACTGGAACGGCCGCGTGATGGAGCGGTACCGGGACCGGATCTTCTACCGGCACTGAGGCCCCCGGGCTTCGGGGCCGGTCTCACACCGGCGCGTCCGACAACCCCGCGAGATCGAGAGCCGCCGCGATCCGCACCGCCACGTCCTCCGCGTACATCGCGTCGGACCGCTCGAACGCGCTGCGCCCCGCCCCCCGCAGGAACGTCACCACACCCAGCGTCCGCCCCCGGCTGCGCAGCACCGCGCACAGGGCGTGCACCGCGTCCGGCGGCCACTGCCGGGCCTCGGCCCACAGCCGGGCCTCCTCGGGCGACGCGGACCCCGCACTCGCCCGCAGCGCGCCGACCCGCTCCACGCACTGCAGGGCCGGATGCCCCTCGGCGTACCGCGCGGGCAGCCCGGCGTGGCCGGAGAGCTTGCTCGGCCCCGGCGCGCCGGAGGGAGTGGCGGCGACCCTCACCAGCCGTACCGGCCCCTCGGTCTGCGCGTCGACCAGCGCGCCGCCCGCCACCCGGTCGATCAACGCGTGGTCGGCGAACCCGGCCAGGGCGAAGTCCAGGTGGACCGTCGCCGCCTCCGCCGGGTCCTCACACTCGGCGGCGGCCCGCGAGGCCCGGTGCAGCTGCTGCGTACGGAACCGCAGCAGCGACGCCTCCTGCTCGCTCTGCTTGGCCTCCGTCACGTCCTGGAACAGCCACCCCACACCCAGCGGCACCGGCTCCTCCGCGAGCGGCGAGGCCAGCCGTACGAAGCCGCTGCGCCAGCACCGCCGCCGCTCCCCCTCCGGCGTGCGCACGCCCACCCACACCTCGGCGGGCGCGGGCGGCGCGCCCTCGGCCAGCACATGCTGCAGCGCGCTCTCCAGCTCCTCCACGCCCTGCGACAGCAGATCCCCGAGCGGACGGCCGAGCGTGGACGTACGACCCGTGCCCAGCGCCTTGGCCGCGTGCGCGTTCACCACGGCCGGCCGCAGGTCGACGTCCACGAGCACGACGCCCCAGCTGGCGTCCTCGAACAGCGCCTCGCTGAGGGCGATCGACCGCTCCAGATCGATCTGCGCGTGCACCTCGCTGAAGGCGCAGTACACACCCGCCGGCTTCCCGTCGGTCCCTCGCACGGCCGCCGACTGGGTCCGTACGAGCACCCGCCCGCCGTCCTTCGTCAGCAACGCGAACTCGTTCACCTGCCGGCCCGGGGCGTGCATCGCGGACAGCAGCCGGCTCTCGACCTCCTCGGCGTCCGCGCTGCGCACCGCCCATCCGGCCAGGCCCCGCCGCCCCACGGCCTCGTCCGCGCTCCATCCGAGGATCCGCTCGGCCTCGCGGTTCCAGTGCGTCACGACACCGTCGGCGTCGAAGGCACACAGCGCCGCGTCCATCCCGTCCAGCAACGCGGCAAGCAGATCGGACCCGTCCGCCCCGTCCCGCTCGGGCTCGTCGGGCCCCAGCTCGTCGGTGGTCCCACTACGCCGGGAAGCACTCACCTGGACCCCCTGCAGGCTGCGTCCGCACGTACCGCACGTCGGTTCGCTACTTGCAATCATTCAACTGGAACGTGACCCAGCGCACACCGTGTTCCCGCAACATTGAAGGAATCGTTGTAGGAGGGCATTCCCCACGTCATCCGCCGACGAACCCCGTCTCCGGGGCGCGGCCCGGAGTCAAGGTCTCAGAAAAACGGTTGATGCGAGGCCGATCGGTTTTCTAGGGTTCCAGGTACACGAGAGAGGAGGTGGTTCGGCAGATGTATGAGAACCGGACGCGTGAGGTGGCTGCGGGCTAGCGGCCCGTCACCACACACAGTGCGGTGCCGGACCAGCGCGTGAGCGAAGCGCGCAGCCGGCCCAATCTCCAGCAGTCACCCGACCCGCGAGCCGCCGGTACGTCCGGCCGGCCCTCCTCAGGAGGACCAGGCTCGCGGGTCGTCTGCGTTTTCGGGGTGGTTCGTGGTGGGCGAATGGCGTGAGGACCGGGTCGGCAGTGCGCTGCGGGGTGAGAACCCGGCCGTGCTGCGGAGGCTGGACGCCGGGTTCGCGGCGATCGGGGACGTGCAGTTTCTGCCCGGCTACTCGGTGCTGCTGACCGACGATCCCGCGGTGGAGCGGCTGTCCGAGCTGCCGCGGGGCGAGCGGCTGGCGTTTCTGGCCGACATGGACCGGCTCGGGGAAGCCGTCGAGAGGGCTTGCCGACGGATGGAGACGGGGTTTCGGCGGGTCAATCTGGAGATCCTCGGGAACACCGACGCGTTTCTGCACGCGCATGTGTGGCCGCGTTACGAGTGGGAGCCGGCGGATCTCGTGCGGCTGCCCGTGTGGCTCTACCCGCGTGAGACGTGGGGCGAGGAGCGGTATGCGCTCGGTGCACGGCATGAGCCGCTGCGGGAGGCCATCGGTGAGGAGCTGGACCGGCTCACCGGGTGAGGCGTCCGCACGGCCTCACCCGGAGCAGGGTGAGGCCGCGCCCGGGTCGGCTCAGTGGGCGATGTCCCCGTAGCCCTCGATCTCGCGGGGGTCGCGGGTGCCCGGGCCGACGTAGCGGGCCGAGGGGCGGACCAGGCGGCCCGTGCGCTTCTGTTCGAGGATGTGGGCGGACCAGCCGGCCGTGCGGGCGCAGGTGAACATGGACGTGAACATGTGCGCCGGGACCTCGGCGAAGTCCAGGACGATGGCCGCCCAGAACTCGACGTTCGTGGCGAGGACCCGGTCGGGGCGGCGGGCGTGGAGTTCCGCGAGGGCCGCCTTCTCCAGGGCCTCGGCGACCTCGAAGCGGGGGGCGCCGAGTTCGCGGGCGGTGCGGCGCAGGACACGGGCGCGGGGGTCCTCGGCGCGGTAGACGCGGTGGCCGAAGCCCATGAGGCGCTCGCCCTTGTCGAGGGCCTGTTTCACGTAGGCCTCGGCGTCGCCCGTGCGCTCGATCTCCTCGATCATGCCGAGGACGCGGGAGGGGGCGCCGCCGTGCAGCGGGCCGGACATGGCTCCCACGGCGCCGGAGAGGGCCGCCGCCACGTCCGCGCCCGTGGACGCGATCACGCGGGCCGTGAACGTGGACGCGTTCATGCCGTGCTCGGCCGCGCTCGTCCAGTACGCGTCCACCGCCGCCACGTGCTTGGGGTCCGGCTCGCCGCGCCAGCGGATCATGAAGCGTTCGACGACGGACTGCGCCTTGTCGATCTCGCGCTGCGGGACCATGGGCAGGCCCTGGCCGCGGGCCGACTGGGCGACGTAGGAGAGGGCCATGACGGCGGCGCGGGCGAGGTCGGCGCGGGCCTGCTGCTCGTCGATGTCGAGGAGCGGCTTGAGACCCCAGACCGGGGCCAGCATGGCCAGGGCCGACTGGACGTCGACGCGGATGTCGCCGGAGTGGACGGGGATGGGGAACGGCTCGGCGGGCGGCAGGCCGGGGTTGAAGGCGCCGTCGACGAGCAGGCCCCAGACGTTGCCGAAGGAGACATGGCCGACGAGGTCCTCGATGTCGACGCCCCGGTACCGGAGTGCGCCGCCCTCCTTATCCGGTTCGGCGATCTCCGTCTCGAACGCGACTACTCCCTCGAGCCCGGGTACGAAGTCGGACATCAGGCGGCTCCTCGTGATGTAAGTGACAGATGGTGTCTGGTGGGGTGAGACGTGTGAACCATGTGTCAGTCAGCTTGCGAAGCGGGCGGCCGTCCGGGGGATCCACGGTCGTCGCGGCGACTCGCGGTCCTGGCCGGTCTCCCCTGTGATGCCCCGTGCGGCCGGCGGTCACCCAACCGGATCGGCATCAGAACGATATCCCCGAGTGCCACCGTTGGGGAGGGTTCACGGCACTCAGTGCCACGCAGTGACGAAGGACACCGTCCATACGGCAAGATGACCGGGTGACCGACCGCGACGCCGTCCCCTTCGATCTGGCCTCGATGCGCAAGCAGTACCGGGCCGAGGGGCTCTCCGAGACCGAGCTGGCCGCCACCCCCGTCGAGCAGTTCGCGCGCTGGTTCAAGCAGGCCGCGACGGACGGCGGGCTGTTCGAGCCGAACGCCATGGTCGTCTCGACGGCCGACGCCGAGGGGCGGATCAGCGCCCGTACCGTTCTGCTGAAGCACTTCGACGAGCAGGGCTTCGTCTTCTACACGAACTACGACTCCCGCAAGGCCCGCGACCTGGCGGAGAACCCGTACGTCTCGCTGCTCTTCCCCTGGCATCCGATGGCCCGGCAGGTCCTCGTCACCGGTGTCGCCCGGCGCACCGGCCGGGACGAGACGGCGGCGTACTTCCGGACCCGGCCGCACGGCTCCCAGCTCGGCGCGTGGGCCAGCGCCCAGTCCTCCGTCATCTCCACCCGCGCCGACATCGACGAGGCGTACGCCGAGCTGGCCGCCCGCTATCCGGAGGGCGAGCAGGTACCGGTCCCACCGCACTGGGGCGGCTTCCGGGTGGCCCCGCAGTCGGTGGAGTTCTGGCAGGGCCGCGAGAACCGGCTGCACGACCGGTTGCGGTACGTGGAGCAGGCGGACGGGAGCTGGCGGGTGGAGCGGCTCAGCCCGTAGCGGGGCCGGGCCTCGGAGCCTGCCCCAGCACCTCCTCCAGCACCCCCGCCCACTGCTCCACCACCCGCTCCCGGCGGGCCGTGTCGTCCGTGAGGAGGTTGGCGAGACCGAGGCCTCGGGCCATGTCGAGGAGGCCCTGGACCGTCTCGCGGACGCCGGGGACGGATTCGTCGGCGGCGAGGAGGTCGACCGCTATGCGGTGGGTCTCGCGGCCTACGCGGGATTCGAGTTCGGTGACGCGGGGGCGGAGCTGGTCCTCGTTGGAGGCGGCGACCCAGAGGTGGAGGGCGGCGCGGAAGAGGGGGCCGGTGTAGAGGTCGACCAGGGCGGCGACGACCGCGTGGCGGTCGCCGGACGCGCCGTCGGGGAAGAGGGCGCGCAGGGCGGTGGAGCGTTCCTCGGCGACGTACTCGACGGCCGCCGTGAAGAGGTCCTCGCGGGTCGGGAAGTGGTGCTGGGCGGCGCCCCGGGAGACGCCGGCGCGTTCGGCGACGACGGAGACCGTGGAGCCGGCCCAGCCGTGTTCGGCGAGGCAGGCCACGGCCGCTTCCAGGAGCCGCTGCCGGGTGGCCCGGCTCCGGTCCTGCTTGGGGACCCGCTCCGCACGTTCGGCCGTGCTCACACCACCCATGCCGCATCCCGTCGTTCGAGGAAGGCCGTCATCCCCTCGCGGGCCTGCGGGGAGGAGAACAGCCGGGCCGAGAGCGCGGTCAGGTCGGCGGCGTCCCGGTCGAAGGCTTCCAGCACCCTAGCCGTGAGCAGTCGTTTCGTCTCGGCCAGGGCGTCGGGGGATGACTTGCGCAGGCCGTCCAGGATGGGGGCCAGGGCCGTGTCGACGTCGGCGGCGTGGGTGGTGAGCAGGCCCGTCGCCGTCGCCTCCGCCGCGTCGAAGCGTTCGCCCGTGAGGTAGTAGCGGGCCAGGGCGCGCGGGTCGGTGCGTGGGAGCAGGGGCAGGGAGATGACCGCGGGGGCGACGCCGATGCGGACCTCGGTGAAGGCGAAGGTGGCCTCGGTGGAGGCGGCCGCGATGTCGCAGGCGGCGAGGAGGCCGAGGCCGCCCGCACGGACGTGGCCGGTGACGCGGGCGACGACCGGCTTGGGCAGTTCGATGATCTGCCGGAGCAGGTCGACCAGGGCGTCCGGGGGTGGTGGGTCCTTGAGGTCGGCTCCGGCGCTGAAGGTGTTGCCGGTGTGGGTGAGGACGACCGCGCGGACGCCGGTGTCCTTGCCGGCGTCGGTGAGGGCGTCGGCCAGCTCGGCGACCAGGGCGGCCGACAGGGCGTTGCGGTTGTGCGGTGAGTCGAGGGTGAGGGTCTCGACCGCACGCGCGCGTGTGCGGGTGACCGGGCTCATGCGCTCTCCCTGAGCTGTCGGCGGAGGATCTTGCCGGAGGCCGCGCGGGGGATGCCGACGATGAAGGTGACGTGCCGGACCCGTTTGTAGGGGGCGACGCGTTCGGCGACGAACATCATGATCTCGGCCTCCGAGAGGCCGGCGGCGGACGGCTGGCGGACCACGTAGGCGTGCGGGACCTCGTTGCCGTCGTCGTCGTACCTGCCGATGACGGCGGCGTCGGCGATGCCCGGGTGGGTGAGGAGGAGGGCCTCCAGTTCGGCGGGGGCCACCTGGAAGCCCTTGTACTTGATGAGCTCCTTGACGCGGTCGACGACGAACAGCCAGCCGTCGTCATTCACATGGCCGACGTCGCCGGTGTGCAGCCAGCCGTCGGGGTCGATCATCGCGGCGGTGGCGTCGGGGCGGCCGAGGTAGCCCTTCATGACCTGGGGGCCGCGGATGAGGATCTCGCCGGACTCGCCCGGTCCCAGGTCCTTTGCGGGGTCGTCGAGGGATACGACGCGCATCTCGGTGCCGGCGATGAGCTTGCCGACGGTTCCGGGCGGGGCGTCGCGCATCGCGGCCAGGGGGACGACGTGGGTGCCGGGCGACAGTTCCGTCATGCCGTAGGCCTGGCCGACGGGCGGCAGGCCGAGCCGCTGGGAGCAGGCGGCGGCGAGGCGGGCGTCCAGGGGTGCGGCGGCGCTGAGGATGTACTTCAGGGACGACAGGTCGTACTGGGCGACGGCCGGGTGCTTGGCGAGGGCCAGGACGATCGGCGGGGCCACGTAGAGGCCGGTGATGCGGTGGTTCTGGATGGCCGCGAGGAACTGTTCCAGGTCGAAGCGGGGCAGGACGACGACGGTGGCGCCCTTCCTCAGGGGCGCGTTCATCAGGGCCGTGAGGCCGTAGATGTGGAAGAACGGCAGGACGGCGAGGATGCGGTCGCCGGGGCCCGCGGGTATCGCCCCGTCGAGCTGGGCGAGGTTGGTGGCGATCTGCCGGTGGGTGAGCAGCACGCCCTTGGGGGTGCCGGTGGTCCCGGAGGAGTACGGGAGGGCCGCCACGTCCTCGGCGGGGTCGATGTCGATCACCGGCTCGGGGGCGGCGGAGGCCAGCATGTCGATCAGGGAACGGTGGCCCGTGGCACTGTCGCACACGAAGATCTCGCGTACGCCGCCCGCGAGTTCGGCGGCCCGGCGGGCGACGTCGAGCAGCGGTGAGACGGTGACGATCCAGCGGGCCGCCGAGTCCGTCAGCTGCTTGGCGAACTCCTGGGCGGTGGCGAGCGGGTGCACGGTGGTGACGGTGGCGCCCGCGCGCGTGGCGGCGTAGAAGGCGGTGGGGAAGGCGACGGTGTTGGGGCTGTGCAGGGCGAGGACGTCGCCCTTGCGCACCCCGGCCTCGGCGAGCCCGGCGGCGACGCGCCGGTGGAAGCGGTCCAGTTGCTCGTAGGAGAGGGTGGTGCCGTCGGTGCCGTCGATCAGCGCCGGGGAGCCGCCGAACTCGGCGGCCCGGGCGAGGACCGCGTCGTGGATGGGGAGGTCGACGGGCTGGACGTCTGCGTACTCGCTGCGGAACATGGCTGGTTCCTCCTCGCGCGGGCCGTCTTTGGCCGTCTCAGTACGACTTGGGCAGGCCCAGGGTCTGGTGGGAGACGTAGTTCAGAATCATCTCCCGGCTCACCGGTGCGATACGAGCCACGCGCGCGGCCGTTATCAGCTGCGCCAGGCCGTACTCGCGGGTGAGGCCGTTGCCGCCGAGGGTGTGCACGGCCTGGTCCACGGCCTTCACACAGGCCTCCCCGGCCGCGTACTTCGCCATGTTGGCGGCTTCCCCGGCGCCCGTGTCGTCACCCGCGTCGTACAGGTGGGCGGCCTTCTGTGTCATCAGGCGGGCGAGTTCCAGCTCGATGTGCGCCTGGGCGAGGGGGTGGGCGATGGCCTGGTGGGCGCCGATGGGGGTCTCCCAGACCTGCCGGTCGCGGGCGTACTCGACGGCTCGGGCGAGCGCGTGGCGGCCCATGCCGATCGCGAAGGCGGCCGTCATGACGCGCTCGGGGTTGAGACCGGCGAAGAGTTGCAGCAGGCCCGCGTCCTCGTCGCCGACGAGGGCGTCGGCGGGCAGCCGTACGTCGTCGAGGGTCAGCTCGAACTGCTTCTCGGCCGCGTGGAGTTCCATGTCGATGGGGCGGCGTTCGAACCCGGGGGTGTCGCGCGGGACGATGAACAGGCAGGGCTTGAGGCTGCCGGTGCGGGCGTCCTCGGTGCGGCCGACGATGAGGGTCGCGTCCGCGATGTCCACGCCGGAGACGAACACCTTGCGGCCGGTGAGGATCCAGTCGGTTCCGTCACGGTGAGCCGTGGTCGTGATGCGGTGCGAGTTGGAGCCGGCGTCGGGTTCCGTGATGCCGAAGGCCATGGTGCGGGTGCCGTCGGCGAGGCCGGGGAGCCAGTGCTGTTTCTGTTCCGCCGTGCCGAAGCGGGCGATGACCGTGCCGCAGATGGCGGGTGAGACGACCATCATCAGGAGCGGGCAGCCAGCGGCGCCGAGTTCTTCGAGGACGAGGGAGAGTTCGGTGATGCCGCCGCCTCCACCGCCGTATGCCTCCGGCAGATTGACGCCGAGGTAGCCGAGTTTTCCCGCCTCGGACCAGAGTGCCTCCCGGTCGTAGGTGCGGCCGTGGCGTTTGCCGAGTGCCGCTACGGCCGATCGGAGGGCCTTGTGTTCGTCGGTTTCGATCGTGGCCATGTGACTCCTTCGTCGTGGCTGGTCGCGCGCACGCGGCGGAGCCGCAAATTCGATGCGGCCCCGCGCCCCTAAGAGGTCTCCTTCACCACTGCCAGCAACATGCCCGGCTCCACCTGCTGTCCGGGTACGGCGTGCAGTTCGCTCAGCGTTCCTGTGGTCGGGGCCGTGATCTTGTGCTGCATCTTCATCGCTTCGAGCCAGAGGATCGGTTCACCGGCCTTGACGGGCGTTCCCGCGGTGAGGCCGTCGGCCACTCGGACGACCGTGCCGGGCATGGGGGCCAGGAGGGAGCCCGGGGCGTGCTGGGCCGTCGGGTCGGGGAAGCGGGGCAGGGACGTGAGGGTGGTGGTGTTGACGTAGAGGTGGCCGCCGTAGCGGGACACCTCGAACCGTCGCCGTACGCCGTCCACTTCGAGGATGACCAGACCGGCGTCTGCGTGTACGACGGTCACCCCGTCCGCCTCCAGGCCCGTGCGGGTGTGGTGGTAGTGGACCTCGTGTTCCTGGCCCGCCATCTCGTAGCGCTTGGTCTGCGGCTGTGAGGGGACGTTGCGCCAGCCGCCGAAGCGGGAGCGGGGGCCCGTGTGGGCGTCGGCGAGGGCCGCGGCCAGGGGGGCGTGCGGGTCGGGGGCGGGGGTGGTCAGGTCGGGCAGGTGGCGGTCGTAGAAGCCGGTGTCCATGCGGGCCGCGGTGAACTCGGGGTGGCGCAGGGAGCCGACCAGCAGGTCGCGGTTGGTGACGGGGCCGTGGATCACGGCCCGTTCCAGGGCGGAGGCGAGCTTACGGAGGGCCTCCGTGCGCGTGGGGGCGTGTGCCACGACCTTGGCGAGCATGGGGTCGTAGTGGACGCCGATGGTGTCGCCGTCGGTGTAGCCGCTGTCCAGGCGGACGCCCTCCGGCACGGACAGGCGGTGCAGGCGGCCGGTCTGCGGGGCCCAGTCGCGGGTCGGGTCCTCGGCGTACAGACGGGCCTCGACGGCGTGGCCACGCGCGCGTGGCGGGGCGTCGTCGAGGGGGTGGCCCTCGGCGATCCGGAGCTGTTCGGCCACCAGGTCGAGGCCGAAGACGGCCTCCGTCACGGGGTGTTCGACCTGGAGGCGGGTGTTCATCTCCAGGAAGTGCGCCCTGCCGTCGGCTACGAGGAACTCGACCGTTCCGGCGCCCACGTAGTCGACGGCCCTGGCGGCCCGTACGGCGAGGGTGCTCAGCTCCTGCCGGAGTTCTTCGGGGAGCCCGGGTGCCGGGGCCTCCTCGATCACCTTCTGGTGGCGGCGCTGGAGGGAGCAGTCGCGGGTGCCGAGCGGCAGGATCGTGCCGTGGGTGTCGGCGAGGACCTGGACCTCGACGTGGCGGCCGTTCTCCACGTACGGCTCGACGAAGACCTCGCCGTCGCCGAAGGCGCCGGCGGCCTCGGCGCGTGCGGCGGCCAGTTCGGCGTCCAGGTCAGCGAGTCGTCGTACGACGCGCATGCCGCGCCCGCCGCCGCCCGCCGCCGCCTTGACCAGCACGGGCAGGTCGGCTTCGGTGACGTCGCTGAGGGGCTGGATGCCCATGAGCTGCTTGGCGCGGGTCTTGGACGCCATCGCCTCGATCGCCTCGGGCGGCGGGCCGATCCAGAGCAGGCCCGCGTCCCGGACGGCCCGGGCGAAGGCGGCGTTCTCGGAGAGGAAGCCGTACCCGGGGTGCACGGCGTCCGCGCCGGCCGCGACGGCGGCCTTCACGATGAGGTCGCCGCGCAGATAGGTGTCGGCGGGCGCCTCCCCCGGAAGTCGTACGCTCGCGTCGGCCACGCGTGCGTGCAGGGCGCCCTCGTCGGCGTCCGAGTGGACGGCGACGGTGCGGATGCCCAGTTCACGGCAGGTGCGGAAGACCCGGCAGGCGATCTCGCCGCGGTTCGCCACCAGCAGAGAAGTGATCACGGAACAGTCCCTCACATCCGGAAGACGCCGAAGCCACCGCGTGCGCCCTCGAACGCCGCCGTGTGGATGGCCGACAGGCACAGGCCGAGGACGGTGCGGGTGTCGCGCGGGTCGATGACGCCGTCGTCGTACAGCCGCCCGGACAGGAACATCGGCAGGGACTCGGACTCGATCTGCTGCTCCACCATGGCGCGCAGCGCGGCGTCCGCCTCCTCGTCGTACGGCTGTCCCTTCGCCGCCGCCGACTGCCGGGCGACGATCGACAGCACGCCCGCGAGCTGCTGGGGGCCCATGACGGCCGACTTGGCGCTGGGCCAGGCGAAGAGGAAGCGGGGGTCGTAGGCCCGGCCGCACATGCCGTAGTGGCCGGCGCCGTAGGAAGCGCCCAGCAGGACGGAGATATGGGGGACGCGGCTGTTGCTGACCGCGTTGATCATCATCGCGCCGTGCTTGATGATGCCGCCCTGTTCGTACTCCTTGCCGACCATGTAGCCGGTGGTGTTGTGCAGGAAGAGCAGCGGGATGTCGCGCTGGTTGGCGAGCTGGATGAACTGGGCGGCCTTCTGGGACTCCTCGCTGAAGAGGACCCCCCGGGCGTTGGCGAGGATGCCGACCGGATAGCCGTGCAGGGCGGCCCAGCCGGTGGTCAGGCTCGTGCCGTAGAGCGGCTTGAACTCGTCGAAGTCGGAGGCGTCGACGACGCGGGCGATGACCTCGCGCGGGTCGAAGGGGCTCTTCAGGTCGCCCGGGACGATGCCGAGGAGCTCGTCGGCGGAGTACTTGGGAGGCTCGGCCGGGCCCGGATCGGCGTACGCCTTGCGGTGGTTGAGGCGGGCGACCACGCGCCGGGCCTGACGGAGCGCGTCGGGCTCGTCGACGGCGAAGTAGTCGGCCAGGCCGGAGGTGCGCGCGTGCATCTCGGCGCCGCCCAGCGACTCGTCGTCGCTCTCCTCGCCCGTGGCCATCTTGACCAGCGGCGGGCCGCCCAGGAACACCTTCGCCCGCTCCTTGACCATGATCACGTGGTCGGACATGCCGGGGATGTAGGCGCCGCCGGCGGTGGAGTTGCCGAAGACGACGGCGACGGTCGGGATGCCGGCCGCCGACAGCCGGGTCAGGTCCCGGAAGATCGCGCCCCCGGGGATGAAGATCTCCTTCTGGGACGGCAGATCCGCTCCGCCGGACTCCACCAGGCTGATGCAGGGCAGCCGGTTGGCGAGGGCGATGTCGTTCGCGCGCAGGGCCTTCTTCAGCGACCAGGGGTTGCTCGCTCCCCCGCGCACGGTCGGGTCATTGGCGGTGATCAGGCACTCCACGCCCTCGACGACACCGATGCCGGTGACGAGGGACGCGCCGACGGCGTAGTCGCTGCCCCAGGCGGCCAGCGGGGACAGCTCCAGGAACGGCGTGTCGGGGTCGAGAAGCAGCTCGATGCGCTCGCGGGCGAGGAGCTTGCCGCGTTTCCGGTGCCGCGCCACGTACTTCTCGCCGCCGCCCGCGAGGGCCTTGGCGTGCTCGGAGGTCAGCTCGTCCAGTTTGGCGAGCATCGCCTCCCGGTTCGACTGGTGGTCGGGGCTGTCGGTATCCAGGGTGGAGTAGAGGATCGTCACTGTTCGCCTCCGAAGGTGCCCTGGCATGGAGCGCCCAAACGGCGCGCCCGGCGACACGCAGAAGGGTGAACACGCGTGCCACATTTCACTAGTTGGAGTTGTGGGTGCGGAATTACGGCACAGGCGTACAGGCATCGCACATACGGTCTGACGACAGAGGCCGCGTGATACGGGCGGGCGGGGCCGGGCGGGAACAGGGAGGTGCCGACATGGCGGCGGGAGAAGCAGACGGGGCGGGGCCCGCTCGATATACGTACCGCCTGCGGGTGTCGGCCACTGCTTGTACTGCGCTGCTGGCGGAGTGGGGTCGCTGCCGATGGATCTGGAACGAGTGCGTGTCGCGCTCGAAGAAGGCCCATATGGAGGGGGAGGAATGCGGTCCGGCACGGCTGGACCGGATGCTGACCGAGGCCCGCGCCATCACACCCTGGTTGGCCGAGGGAGCCTCGGTTCCGCAGCAGCAACTGATCCGAGACTTTGGTAAGTCCCGCGCGAAAGCCCTCAAAGACATCAGGAAGCGGCTGCCAACGCGGCTGCGGGCCGGAATGCCGGGCTACAAGAAAAAACACGAGGCCGATCCGAGTCTGAACTACACCCGCCGCGGCTTCCGACTCAAGGGCGGCCGATTGCACCTGGCGGGCGGGATCGTGCTGACTGTGGTGTGGTCGCGGGAGTTGCCTGCCGAGCCCTCGTCCGTGCGGGTGTACCGGGACTGCCTTGGCGACTGGTACGCCTCGTTCGTAGTCCCCACCTGGATCGAGCCGCTGCCTGAAACCGGCCGGGTAATCGGGGTGGACTGGGGTGTGAAGGAGATCGCGACCACTACCTCGGACACCCACGACCTGCTCCACCCCGGGCATGGCAAGAAGGTGAAGAAAGAGCTGTCCAGGTACGACCGGATGATGGCCAGACGCAGGCCCGCCAAGGGACGGGGGGCGTCGAAGGGCTACCGGGAGGCGAAGAAATGGCGGGCGAAGACATACCAGAAGATCGCCCGGCAGCGGCAGGACGCGGCCCGCAAGTGGGCGAAGAAGGTCGTGCGCGATCATGACGCCATTGCTGTCGAGGACTTCCGGCAAAGTTCCTCGCTAGAACGAGCATGGCGCGCAAGGCAGCGGACGCAGCGATCGGCACCACGAAGAAGGCCCTGATCGAGATGAGCCGCAAGCACGGACGGGACATCCGCCTCGTCCACCCCGCGCACACCACCATGGAATGCGCATCGTGCGGAGCGAGAACCAAGCACGCACTCCCCCTTTCGGAACGTACTTACACCTGCGCCGCGTGCGGAGCCGTGTCCCCCCGGGACAAGAACTCTGCTCACGTGATGTTGGTCCGGGCTGGTCTGACCCCGGCTGGTGTTGAGGGCGTAAGACCTCTTCGAGCGCTGCTCCAAAAGGCCGCCTGAGTCAGAAATTTCCCTGAAATTAGAAGGGAAAGCAGTCAAAGCAGGGCCTCCGGTATGTCCAGGTGGCGGGAGCGCAGCCATTCGCCGAGGGCCTTGGCCTGCGGGTCGAAGCGGTGCTGGGCCGCGACGCCCGCGCCGAGGATGCCCTCGACGACGAAGTTCAGGGCGCGGAGATCGGGCAGGAGGTGCCGGGTGACGTCGAGCCCGCGGCTCTCGGGGATCAACTCCTGGAATCGTTCGGCCGTCAGCTCGTGCGCGAGCCAGCGCCAGGCTTCGTCCGTTCGGGCCCACACCCCGACGTTGGCGTTGCCGCCCTTGTCGCCGCTGCGGGCACCCGCGACGAGGCCGAGAGGGGCGTGCCGGGTGGGGCCGGGTGGCAGCGGGGCCGGGAGCGGGGGGTCGGGTAGCCGGTTGAGTACGAGGGTGTCGTGGGGCGGCGGCACATGGACTCCGCGCCCACCATCCAGGACGGCTACATGGTCGACGGCCCCATGGGGGACGTACACATCCTCGAAGACCCCATAGGGCGAGCCCTTCCCCGGTGGGGCCAGCACATGGAAACCGGGATAACTGGCGAGCGCCAGCTCCACGGCCGCCCCGCTCAGCGCCCGCCCGACGGTCTCCTGGTCCGGGTCCCGTACGACGAGCCGCAGCAGCGCGCTCGCGAGCTCTTCACTCGGGGCGTCGGCCCGGTCCGTGCGCACGAGGTCCCAGCGCACGTCGGCGATCTTTCCGAGGGAGGGTTCCAACTGCTCCCGTACCAGCGCGGCCTTGGCCTCGATGTCGAGGCCGGTGAGCACGAAGACCACCTCGTTGCGGAAGCCGCCGAGTTTGTTGAGCCCGACCTTGAGGGTGGGCGGGGGCGCCTCCCCGCGCACGCCGTCGATCCGCACCCGGTCGGGCCCGTCCTGGCCGAGCCGTACGGTGTCCAGCCGGGTGGTGACGTCGGGCCCCGCGTACCGGGCACCGGCCGTCTCGTACAGCAACTGGGCGGTGACGGTGCCGATGTCGACGAAGCCGCCGGTGCCGGGGTGCTTGGTGATGACGCAGCCGCCGTCCTCGTGCAGCTCGGCGAGCGGGAAGCCGGGGCGTCTCAGGTCGGCGTCGTTCTCGTGGAAGAAGGCGTAGTTGCCGCCGGTGGCCTGCGTTCCGCACTCCAGGACGTGCCCGGCGACGACGGCACCCGCGAGCCGGTCGTAGTCCGTCTCGCTCCACCCGAAGCGGGCGGCGGCGGGCCCGGTGACGAGGGCCGCGTCGGTCACCCGGCCCGTGACGACGACGTCGGCGCCCGCTCGCAGACACTCCGCGATGCCGAACCCGCCGAGGTAGGCGTGGGCGGCGAGGCTGCCCGGGTGGTGGGAGGTGAGGTCGTCGCCCTCCACATGTGCGACGCGTACGGGGATGCCGAGCCGGTCGGCCAAGTGCCGTACGGCATCGGCGAGTCCGGCCGGGTTGAGCCCGCCGGCGTTGCTGACGATCCTGACACCCCGCTCGTGGGCGATCCCCAGGCAGTCCTCCAGCTGCCGCAGGAACGTGCGGGCGTATCCGGCGGCCGGGTCCTTCAGCCGGTCGCGGCCGAGGATCAGCATCGTCAGCTCGGCGAGGTAGTCGCCGGTGAGGACGTCGAGTTCGCCGCCGGTGAGCATCTCGCGCAGGGCGTCGAAACGGTCGCCGTAGAAGCCGGAGGCGTTGCCGATGCGCAGCACCGTCATGAGGTGGCCTTCTTCGGCGGGCGTCCGCTGCCCGGCGGTCCGGCGAAGGCTTGGGCGAGGTCCAGCCAGCGGTCGGCGTCGGGGCCGTCGGGGCGCAGGGCGAGGTCGGCGCGGTGGGCGCGCTGGGTGACCAGGAGGCAGAAGTCGAGGGCGGGGCCGGTGACGCGTTGCGGGGCGTCCTCGGGGCCGTACGCCCACAAGTCGCCGGAGGGTGCGCGGAGCTCCACGCGGAAGGGGTCGGCCGGCGGAGTCAGCCCATGCACGCTGTAGGCGAAGTCCCGGGTCCGTACCCCGAGCCAGGCCACATGCCGCAGCCGGTCGGTGGGTGGGCGCACCACACCCAGGGCGTCGGCCACGTCCCGTCCATGGGCCCAGGTCTCCATGAGACGGGCCGTGGCCATGGACGCTGCCGACATGGGTGGGCCGTACCAGGGGAAGCGCGCCTTGGGCGGGGCGGCCCGCAGCGCCTTCTCCAGTGCCGTACGGCCCTCACGCCACCGCGCGAGCAGTTCGGCGGGCGGGAGCGCGGCGCCTTCCTCGGCGCCCTCGTCGACGAAGGAGCCCGGTGCGGTGAGGGCCTTCTCGACCAGGGCGCGGAAGCCGTCGGCGTCCGTGACGGCGAGCAGGGCCGAGCGGTCGGTCCAGGCGAGGTGGGCGATCTGGTGGGCGACGGTCCAGCCGGGGGCGGGGGTCGCGAGCGCCCAGCGCGGCTCGCTCCCCCCGGCCACGAGTCCGTCGAGTTCCTCGCTCTCCTCGCGCAGGTCGTCGATCACGGACGTCGGATCGGACACGGGCGCTCCCCTCGGGGCACGGCGGTGTGCGGGTGGTGCGGGGTGGTGCCGGGTACGGGGTGGTGCGGCGTGCTGAGGAGCATGGCAGCGGGGGCAGAAACAATCAAGCGTGCTTGCATGAAAAAGGAGGAGTGACCGGCCGGGGCCCGGACAGGTGCCCCCGGTCGGCCTATCCGTCGATGTCGAGCGCCGTCCCGTACAGCCGGTCCACCCTCAGCCTGACGACCACCCGGCGCTCGGCGACCAGCTCCTCCAGGAACGCGGTCTCGTCCTCCGGCCTCGCGCCCTGCGGGATCATCCCGAGCAGCTCTCGCCCGACCGCGTCACCGGGAACCGTCGTGGCCTCGGAGACCTCGGCCTCCCCCTCCGCGACGGCGAACGACCAGACGTCACCGCCCTGCACGTGCAGCGCCGCACGCGGGTCGCGTCTCAGATGCTTGACCTTGACGCGCTCGGCCGTCGTCGAGAACCGCACGATGCGTGCCTCGGGGTCCCAGCTGTAGACCATGGTCGTCAGGTGGGGACGGCCATCGCGCTTGACGCTGGCGAGCGTGCCGAACTGCTGCTTGCCGAGGAGGCCGGAGAGGGCTTCGTCGGAGAGGGGGCGGGGAGCCGGGCGTTGAGTCATGGACGAGTCAACTGCGGTGTCAGCGCGAATATTTCGGCCTTGAGAACCAGCCCGGCGTCCGTGTCCCTGAGACAGTGCGCCCGCTTGCCGACGTTCACGGCTGTCAGTTGAAGATGTCCAGGAAATCCAGCCGCGAGCCTGCGTCGCCGGCAGGGCGCGACCGCGTCGGGCGCGGCTCCGGGTAGGTCTCCGTCGCCGCCCTCGCGCGGACGATGTCGGGCCCGCCGCACGCCTCGATCGCGAAGGCGCCGAAGACCTTGGCGAACGCGGCCGGGTCACGGAACTCCACGCCGAACGCCCGGCCGTCCAGCAGCGGTATCCACACCACCCGGTCGAGCCGTGCCCAGTCCGACACCGGCTGGTCGTCCGCGGTCGACCGCCCCTCCAGCCACAGCCGTGCCACGTGCAGCAGGTTCACGTTCTCCATCGGCAGTCGCTTGCGCCGCACCCGCAGTTCACGCGTTGTCAGCTCGACGCGCTGGTCCTTCTTCGAGTACCAGACGACGCCGATCCCGCACGGCACCCACAGCAGGACCCCGGTCAACGGCCAGACCAGAGCGTCCCCCCACGACCGGATCAGTCCGCCGTCCAGCAGGGCCAGGGCCCCGAAGACCAACGCCCACTTCGCCGTCATCCGCCAGAATCCGGTGCCCTGCCGGTACAGGACCCGCTGCTTCCCCGTCATCGCCATGCCCGCACGCCATCCGCCATCCGCCGCCCGCAGCGGGAGCGTCACCGGTACGGCGGCAGTGATCTGCGGATAGGCTCCCCCCACATGGGAGTTGGCGTAGGCGTGGGAAACGGGATGGTCGCCGTCCCGGCCGGGACGGTGACGCTGTCCGACCGGCGGACGCGGCGGAGTTGGACGACCGAGGTCGGGGCCTTCCGGATGGCGGCCTTCCCTGTCACCCAGGAGTTGTACGCCCAGGTCACCGGTGAGCGGCCCAGTACCGCTCGGGGGGAGCGGCTGCCTGTCGAGGGCGTTTCGTGGTGGGACGCGGTCGCCTTCTGCAACGCCCTCTCGGTGGCGGAGGGGCTGACACCCGCGTATCGCATGCTCGGCGAGGCCGAGGCCGTCGAGTGGGACGGCTCCGCCGACGCGTACCGGCTGCCGACCGAGGCCGAGTGGGAGTACGCCTGCCGGGCCGGGAGTGCGGGGCCGCGTTACGGCCCGCTCGACGAGGTCGCCTGGTATCGGGGGAACTCGGGCGAGCGGGTCCACGCCGTGGGTCGGAAGCAGGCCAACGCGTGGGGGCTGTACGACATGCTGGGCAATGTCTGGGACTGGTGCTGGGACCTCTACGACGCCGAGGTCTACGGGACGTACCGGGTGTTGCGGGGCGGGGGCTGGTCCGACGAGCACTGGAGTTGCCGGGCCTCGGTGCGGCGTCGTAGTCATCCGACGTTCAGGATCGACGACGTGGGGTTCCGCGTCGCGCGCTCAGGGGTGGGTGGGTGTCGGTGAGTGGCGGGCGGTGGGGTGAGCGCCGTGAGTGAGCTGGGACGGGTTCCTGATTCCGCCGGAGGCGTGGTGGTGCGGACACGCCGCCGAGGCGTGCGCGGCCGTGCTCGCCTGGTTCGGCGTGTGGTCCTCGGTCACGCCAAGAGGAAAAGAGGCAGGCGACCATGAAGGCGCCAGAAGTTCAGCGTGCGATGGCCACGGCCATGTCGACCGCCTCGGCGCTCGGCCTGGCAGCCGACGACGCGATCGTTCTTCATGACTCGAACAAGCTCACCCTGCGTCTGCTGCCCTGTGACGTGCTGGCCCGGGTGGCACCCGTAGCGGAGCAGATCGCCGAGTTCGAGGTCGAGCTGGCTCGGCGGCTCGCCGAAGCCGGGTGTCCGGTCGCCGCTCTGGAACCGCGAGTGGAGCCACGCCCGTATGAGCGAGACGGCTTCGTCATCACGCTGTGGACCTACTACGAACCCGCGACGCCGCGCGAGGTCCCACCCGCCGACTACGCTCACGCGCTCGCACGCCTGCATGCCGGCATGCGCGAACTCGACGTTCCGACACCGCACTTCACGGACCGGGTCGAGCAGGCTCAGCGCCTCGTGGCGGACCCCGACCGCACTCCGGAGCTCTCCGACGCGGACCGGGAGCTACTGAGCGACACGCTGCGAAGTCTGAGCCGGGCGATCGGCGAGCACGGCGGCGCCGAGCAGTTGCTGCACGGCGAACCGCACCCGGGCAACCTGCTCAGCACGGGGAACGGGCTGCTGTTCATCGACCTGGAGACGTGCTGCCGTGGGCCCGTCGAATTCGACCTCGCCCATGCGCCCGAGGATGTCGGCGAGCACTATCCGGGGGTCGATCAGGAGTTGCTGCGCCAGTGCCGGATCCTGGTGCTGGCGGTGATTTCGGCGTGGCGCTGGGATCGAGACGACCAGCTTCCGAACGGGCGGCGGCTGGGTGAGGAGTGGCTCGGCCGGATACGGGCAGCGCGCGAGTCCTGGTAGTGCTTGCCGGGCGCGTCACGCCGCGGACGTCGGGTCCACCGTCGCCTGGTGGGCCTCCGCCAGGTGTTCCTCCGCCTTCAGCCAGGGCAGGAACTGCGTGCCTCTGCGCCAGCCGCAGGTGGAGCACCTGATCGTGCGCTGCACACCCGTGCGCCGCACCCGCACCACGTGCTCCCGGCCGTGCTGGTCCCAGCGGCTGACCTTGCTGGTGTCGATCTGCGCCACGACGTCTCCCGCGTCCAGGATCCGGCGGATCCGGGCTGCTCGCAGCAAGGAGTGTGCGGCGAGACCGACATCAACAGGGCTCTGCCCGGCAGCCGGTTGTCCAGTTGTGAGACGCGTGGCGCAGGGTGATGTCGTCAACCGCCCGTGCCGGACTGTGCCGTGTGCCATGGCACAAACGCGTTGCTCAGCCCCGCCAGGGCCGGGCGCAGCTCCGGGTGGTGCCGGAGGATCACCGTGGCCATGGTGTTGTCGTCGATCCAGGCCATCCCGGCCTTGGAGTACACCTCCGGCGTGTAGTACGAGGTGAAGAAGCGGTCACTGCTCAACCTGACCGAAGCCATCAGGATGAAGATGCGGAACGCGGTGTTGCTGAAGGTGAACCCGGCCGGAAGCCTCTCGGCGTACATGCCGACCGTCAGGTCGACCTTCTCGATGTCGTTCCCGTACAGCCGCTTGATTTCCTCGGCCCACTCCGGATCGTCCGTCAGATCCTCGAAGCTCGCCGCTGGCTTCATCCTCAGAAGCCGGCGGAACTCGTTGTAGCGGGGGACGCCCAGCTCCCGGCTGCGCAGGATGTCGGTGGCGGCGAGGTCCTGCAGGTGCCCGTCGGGGCGCTGGAACTCCTGGAGGAACTTCGGGAAGTTGTGCAGGGTGACCAGACCCGGGTGGAGCGTGCCGAAACTGTAGAGCAGGTCGGCCATGCTCGTGGTCTCGAGGACCTTCAGCGCCTCGGGTCCGGAGATGTCGCGCAAAGTGCAGTGGCGCAGGGTCTCGTTGTCGACAGCGGAGCGCAGGTGCCAATCGTCGCGGATCAGCGGATGCATACGGTAGATGGCCACGAACTCCTCGGTGAGGGCGAACGGAGCCCCGTAGTGATCCGTCTCGGCGCCGGGGATGCCGCTGATGAGCTCGCTGCCACTGATCCGGCCGAGAAGGTCGTGGACGCGTTCCCCCGCGAGGCCCCACCAATTGGTCTGCAGGGCCTTGACGGTCGTGGGATGACTGATCACAGCCGGCGTCCACTCCACGGTGTGGATCTTGGCGATGAGTGCGGAGTTGACGAGCCGCGCCCGCTGGAACAGCTCCTCGTCGTCCCAGGACGGATACGCGGCATGCAAGTGGTCGCAGATGGCGTTGTGTTCCTGGGCGAACAGGTTCTGCATGAGCACCAGGCCCAGCCAGAAGCCGGGCACCCGCGAAGGGTCGCGAGAGGGGTCTGGGAACGGGGTCTGCTCGTCGTCCCACAGCCGCAGCCTGCCCAGCTCACCGGTGCGCAACTGGCGTTGCTCCGCGTCACTCGACCCGTAGACCTGCGACGCGTCCCACCAGTGGGAGGAGACGTTGACGCGTGTGTCGGGCATGTCGGCACCCGCCCGTGGGTCCCGGGTCGGGTCGTCGGGTGTCCGCATGATCCGCATCGGGCGCTCCGGCCAGGGATCGTCGTCCATGAGGGGCACTTCCCATGGCCGGTCCTCAGGACTCGTGCCGTGGCTGAACCAGTCGCGGATCATGAACTGCAGCCAGGTGGAGATGAGGGAGTTCACCGACTCGGCCGGGATCAACTCGTGGCGGGTGAGCAGGGCCCGGCTGACCTCGCGCGGGTTGGGCCGGGAGAGAATGTCCTCGGGCGTGGCCGACGGGATCCTGTCCAGCGGGAAGTTGCGGTTGAAGCGTGTGCCCGCCATGCCCGTCCGGGGCGCGTCGAGGTTGTTGAAGCTGCCGTCGGCGCTTCGATTGACCTTGTGTTGCTCGGACTTCGGCCCGGGATCGGGAAGGTTGACCGAGGGCAGGTGCGTGGTGTCGTGGAGGTTCTCCTGACGGAGCCTCACGCGCAGTCCGTAGAGGACCGCCAGGCCCGGAAGCACGGCCAGCTTGTCCCAGCCGATGCGCCGGTCGACGTACTCGGCGAGGTCGCCGGCGATTCTCCCCGCGAGAGACGCGAATGCGGAGCGGGAGCGGTGGAAGAGGGAGCGTCGTGTGCTCATGGTGGTACTCCTTGGGGCACTCCTGGCGGGTCCTCCATCGGGCCGACCACCGGCCGTGGCACCCGCCGGCTCCCACGCCGGCGATGCAGTCGGATCCCGTGCCGGTTTCGCGGAACGCAGAGTGAATCGGTATGGAATTCACACTAGGAGAAGTTCCGCTCGCCTGCATGCCGGAACGTAATTGTTGATGCTTGTATATTCGCGTTCACGATCTTTTTAGGCCTGGTGAGGCGTCCGCTGCGCGGATGCGGACCCATGTGGCGGCAGTTACGGTGGTATGCGAAAGGGTGGGCGAGAGGGGCGAAGGGGGGATTCGGATCGCCAGAGACGGAGAATTCCCATGCTTATTGTCATCATGACGTGCGCGGCAATCATCCTGGCAGGCTTGATGGTCCACTTTTCGCGGTCTGTCCATGCCGACCTGAAGTGTGGCGACGCACCGATGCATTTCGATGACGGACTCGTCGTCACTTGGGCGGGCCCCGCACCCGAAGAGGCACGGGTGAAAGTGGGGAACGGTGGCATATTCGAGCGGGTAGAGCAGGTGACGGGGACGGGAATTCCGGCGGGCTACCCGGAGAAGTACCTGGACAACCTGCGCACCTCTGAGGTGTTCAACGCGAGCATGGCCTGGACTCCCGACGAACTGGTGCGCTGGCAGGAACGCCATGGAATCGAGATGGAGCCCGAGGCCATGAGCGTATTCGAAAGCTACCTCAACAATGGCCACCGCATCTTCATGACGCTGGTGGACCATCCGAGCGTCTCTGATCCGGGATCGTTCGTGGCCTGCAGCCTGGTGCTCCAGCGTGCCGTGATCGTGCACAACGGCCGGCGGCAGGACCTGTTCCTCCGTTCCTACTTCCACAGCGCACGGACCGACTCCTCGGAGTACGTCAACTTCGTGCCCGGTGGCAGTGTGCACTACTCCTTCAAGACGGACTCAGTCTGGTTCCCGTTGGAACTGACCCGGTTGATCTCCGAACCGGCTTCCTACGTCGAATTGGACATCGTCACCCCCGAGGAATTCGACGAGGCTCTTCTTCCGGCCCCGTTCTCGGCGCAGGCGAATGGGCCCGTGCTTCTGGGGGACGTCAAATATCAGGTGAGGCGAGCCTCGGCTGTGCTCAGGGTGGGTGAAGCTCAAAGCACAGCCATCCCGGACTTCAGGATGGCACTGAGCTGACGAGCCGTACAGGCCCGTGCCGGAGGGTCGGCCGATCAAGCCGACGCTCCGAGGGCTGGTGGCTCAGGGAGTGATGAGTGCACACTGCAGAGCTTGTTTATCTGGCCGTGCTGACGCTGACGTTCTCGATGATCGCTTCATTTACCTGTTTCGTTCGTGTCGTATCCGACTCCATGGCGCCGACGCTGCTTGTCGATGACCGGCTCCTGGTGATCCGCAGAGCAGTTCTGACGCGGTGTTTTCCGGCTCGCGGCCAGATCGTGGTCTTCACCGCTGACACCAAGGGCCCTGAGGGAGGAAGCAGTCGGCGCAGGATGGTCAAGCGGGTGGCCGCCACCGGCGGGGACAGCTTCCTCGTCGGTGACGGTGTCCGAGCGGAAGGCGTGTGCCGGCTGCAGCGCGTTGACGTACCGGCAGGCGGTGTTTACGTACTGGGGGACAACCGGCAGGTTTCGCGCGACTCGCGAGAGTATGGGTGTATCCCTTCACGACAGGTGACAGGCTTGGTCGTTCTCGTCGTGTGGCCGCTGCGCCGGGCGCGAGCGGTCCGCTGACGCGATCCGCCATCGCGGCCACGGTCGAGCACCTGATCCACCCACCACGGCAAGAGCCGTCAGCGTCGAGAGGCGCTGTCGATGCCCCGCGACCTGATCCAAACGACAGGTCCTAGCCCTCCAGCCCCGTGCTCTCCAGCGCCGCCCTCCTCTTGCGCCCCCGCCCCACCTGCGTACGCACCGCCCCCATGCTCGCCGCGACGACGAGGGCGATCGCGGCGGCCTCCATGGCGGTGAGGGCCTGGTCGAGGATGAGGAAGCCGGCCGTCGCGGCGATGGCCGGTTCCAGGCTCATCAGGATCGCGAAGGTGGAGGCGGGCAGGCGGCGCAGGGCGAGGAGTTCGAGGGTGTAGGGCAGGACCGAGGAGAGCAGGGCCACCGCCGCGCCCAGGCCCAGTGTCACCGGGTCCAGCAGCTTCGTACCCGACTCGGCGATGCCCAGCGGCAGGAACAGCACGGCGCCGACCGCCATCGCCAGGGCCAGCCCGTCCGCCTGCGGGAAGCGGCGGCCCGTGCGGGCGCTGAAGACGATGTAGGCCGCCCACATGGCACCGGCGCCCAGGGCGAAGGCCGCTCCCGCGGGGTCGAGGCCGCTGAAGTTTCCGCCGCCGAGGAGGAAGACACCGGCGAGGGCGAGAGCCGCCCAGACGAAGTTGATCGCGCGGCGGGATGCCAGGACCGAGAGGGCGAGCGGGCCGAGGACCTCCAGCGTGACGGCGGGGCCCAGCGGGATGCGGGCGACGGCCTGGTAGAAGAGGCCGTTCATCGCGGCCATGGTGATGCCGAAGACGACGACCGTGCCCCAGTCGGTGCGCGAGTGGCCGCGCAGACGCGGACGGCAGACCAGCAGCAGGACGACCGCTGCCACGAGCAGGCGCAGCGCCACCACCCCGAGGGCGCCCGCCCTCGGCATCAGGGTCACCGCCAGCGCGCCGCCGAACTGCACGGAGACGCCGCCCGCGAGCACCAGGCCCACGGGCCCGAGGGGTCCGAGACGGCCGGGGCCGCCGGCCGGAGAGGGCGTGGCGGCCGTCGCGGACTGCGGCGTAGTGGCGTTGGTGGCGCTGGCGGGCGTGGTCACGGGCGGTCCTGTGCTGGTCGGGCTCGGGGTGCGGGCTGTGCGTACACCGGCCTGCACTCCATGTACATCCCGATGTACTTCCCAGTCCAGAGTAATGGACTCAGTCAGGTGCGTGAAGCCCTTTTGCCTCTGTCTCGGGCTCCGAGACATCAGCCGGGACGTCAGCGCCGCGACAGATAGACGCCGAACGCCTTGTGCAGCAGCCGGTTGAGCGGGTACTCCCATTCGCCGAGATACTCGACGGCCTCGCCGCCGGTGCCCACCTTGAAGCGGAGCAGGCCCAGCAGGTCGCTGGACTCGTCCAGGGTGTCGGTGATCCCGCGCAGGTCGTAGACGGCGGCGCCGAGCGCGTGCGCGTCGGTCATCATGCGCCACTGCACGGCGCTGCTCGGCTGGACCTCGCGTCGGCGGCTGGTGGAGGCGCCGTAGGAGTACCAGACGTGGTCGCCGACGGTGAGCATGGTCGCGGCGGCGAGCACCTCGCCGTCGTGGTAGGCGAGGTAGAGCCGCATACGGTCCGGGTGTTCGGCGGTCAGCGCCCTCCACATGCCCTGGAAGTAGGACAGCGGGCGCGGGATGAACCCGTCGCGCTCGGCGGTCTCGCCGTACAGTTCGTGGAAGGCCGGCAGATCCTCGATGTCGCCGCGTACGACCTTCACGCCGGCCTGCTCGGCCTTCTTGATGTTGCGCCGCCACTGCTGGTTCAGGCCGCCGTGGATGTCGTCCAGCGACCGGCCGGCGAACGGCACCTGGAAGACGTACCGGGGCTGCCCCGCCGCGAAGCCGCTCTCGCCGCCGGTCTCGGTCTGCCGCCAGCCCATGCGGCGCAGATCGCCCGCGATCCGGCCGGCCTTCGGGTCGTACGACGTCGCCCGCACGTCACTCAGCCGCGCGGCGGCCGGGTCCGCGATGCCCGCCTTGACCGCCTCTGCGCTCCAGCGGCGCACCGCGACCGGCGGACCCATCCGCACCGCGAAGGCGCCCCGGCGTCTCAGGTGCGCGAGCATCGGCTCCAGCAGCCGTTCCAGGCCGGGCTCGTGCCAGTCGACGAGCGGGCCCTCGGGCAGATACGCGAGGTATCTCCGCAGCCCGGGCAGGTGCGGGCCCGGCAGCGGGCGCAGCAGTACGAGCCCGGCGCCGACGAGCCGCCCGACCGCGTCGAACCAACCCAGGCTCTCCGCCCGCCAGTCGGGCTTCACCTCGCCCCAGGACGGGACCTGGGTGTGGCTGGCGGAGGGGCGGGCCGCGACGAACGCGAGGTGCTCGTCACGGGTGATCGGTCTGACGCGGATGCTCATACGCGGGCTCCTTCGAGTGGCTGACCCCGCGAGCCTAGGAGCGGCCCCGGCCCTCCTCCGGCTCAGACACTCGGGTCCGCCCGTCGCGTGGTCCGAACGCCTCAAGCGCGTCCGCGTTCGCCCGCGGGGGCGGCTCCCCCTCCTGCCTGGTCCCCCTCAAGCCCCGCCGCCAGCACCTCCGCCAGATGCCTCCCCCGCACCCCCGCCAGCTGCTCCAGCTGCGTGCGGCAGGAGAAGCCGTCCGCCAGGACCACCGTGCCGTCCGGGGCCTCCCGCACCGACGGCAGGAGCTGCTCCTGCGCGCAGGACGCGGACACCTCGTAGTGGCCCTTCTCGAAGCCGAAGTTGCCCGCGAGGCCGCAGCAGCCGCCGCTCAGTTCCCCGGAGAGCCCGGCGGCGGCGCGCAGCCGGCGGTCGGCGGTGTCGCCCAGCACCGCGTGCTGGTGGCAGTGGGTCTGGCCGGCCACCGGACGGTCCAGGCGCGGCGGCGTCCAGTCGGGGGCGTGGCGTTCCAGTGTCTCCGCGAAGGTGAGGACCTTCGCGGCGAGGCGGGCCGCGCGCTGGTCGTCGTGCAGCAGCTCGGGGAGGTCGGTGCGCAGGGCGGCGGCGCAGCTCGGCTCCAGGACGACGACCGGGGCGTCGGTCTCCAGCACCGGTTCCATCAGGTCGAGCGTGCGGCGCATGACGGTTCGGGCGCGGTCCAGCTGGCCCGTCGACACATACGTCAGCCCGCAGCAGACCCGGCCCCGGCCGCGCAGCACCGACAGCGGATCCATCGCCACCGTCCGCCCGTCACCCACCGGCGATTCCACCAGCCGCAGCGTCGGCGGCAGCCCCACCCGCAGCCCGGCCGCCTCCAGCACCCGCACGGCGGCCTGCCCGACGGAGGGCGAGAGGTGCTCGGTGAAGGTGTCGGGCCACAGGATGACGAGGTCGCCCGAACCGGGAGCCGTCTCCCCCCGGCGCCGCTCCCACCACCGGCTGAACGTCCGCCTCGCCACCCGCGGAATCTCCCGCTCGGGCGCGATCCCGCCCAGCCGCTTCGCCGCCCACGCCAGGGGCCGGATCCGGGCGAGGGCGTTGACCAGGGCCGCCGTGCGCGTACGGGACACCGCCCGGAGCCATACCGGGAGCCGTCCCATCGAGTAGTGCGCGGCGGGGCGGCGACGCCCGGCGTAGTGGTGGTGGAGGAACTCCGCCTTGTACGTGGCCATGTCGACCTCGACCGGGCAGTCCGAGCGGCAGCCCTTGCAGGACAGGCACAGGTCCAGCGCGTCCCGCACCTCCGTCGAGCGCCAGCCGTCGGTCACCACCTCACCCGCGAGCATCTCGTGCAGCAGCCGCGCACGCCCGCGCGTGGAGTGCTCCTCCGCGCCGGTCGCCCGGAAGGACGGGCACATGACGGAGGAGCCGGACGGCGTCGTCGTACGGCATTTGGCGACGCCCACGCAGCGCCGTACCGCCGCCGAGAAGTCACCGCCGTCGGAGGGGTAGCCGAAGGCGACGTCGACCGGTTCGCGGGGCAGGACGGAGAAGCGGAGGCCGGCGTCGAGGGGGGCGGGGCGGACGAGCATGCCGGGGTTGAGGAGGTCGTCGGGGTCCCATACGCCCTTGGCCCGTTCGAAGAGGCCCACCATCTCCGCCCCGTACATCTTCGGCAGCAGTTCCGCCCGGGCCTGCCCGTCGCCGTGCTCCCCGGACAGCGAACCGCCGTGCGCCACGACCAGCTCCGCGAGATCCTCCGAGAAGCGGCGGAAGCGGGCGACCCCGGGCTCCGTCAGCAGGTCGAAGTCGATCCGGACGTGGATGCAGCCGTCCCCGAAGTGCCCGTACGGCGTGCCGCGCAGCCCGTGTTCGGTGAGCAGGCCCCGGAAGTCCCGCAGATACGCCCCGAGCCGGGCGGGCGGCACCGCGCAGTCCTCCCAGCCGGGCCAGGCCTCCGTCCCGTCCGGCATCCGGGTCGCCGTACCGCTCGCGTCCTCCCGGATCCGCCACAGCGCGCGCTGCCCCGCCGGGTCGGTGACCACCAGGGCGTCCACGACATCGGCCGCCCGCACGATCGCCTCCGCACGCGCGCGTGCCTCGCCCGCCGACTCCCCTCCGGTCTCCACGAAGAGCCAGGCCGTGCCCTTGGGCAGGGCGGTCGCGGAGGGCACCAGGTCCGCCGACATGCCCTCCACCGTCAGCGGCCCGAACGGCAGCAGCCCGGCAGCGGCCTGAGCCGCCGCGCTCTCGTCGGCGTAGCCCAGCACGGCCAGCGCACGCGCGCGAGGCGCCTCGACCAGTCGTACGACCGCCTCCGTCAGCACCCCGAGCGTGCCCTCGGAGCCGCAGAAGGAGCGGGCCACGTCGGCACCGTGCTCGGGCAGCAGGGCGTCCAGCGCGTACCCGGAGATACGGCGGGGCAGCTCCGGGAAGCCGGTGCGCAGCCGGGCGATCTCGCCGTCCACCAGGGCCCGCAGCCCGTCCGGCGCCCCGGCCCAGTCCCGCCCGAGCCGCAGCCGCTCGCCGCGCGCGGTGACGACGTCCAGCTCGCGCACGCTGTCCGCGGTGGTCCCCCACGCCACCGAGTGGGAGCCGCACGAGTTGTTGCCGATCATGCCGCCGAGTGTGCAGCGGCTGTGGGTGGACGGATCCGGGCCGAACCGCAGCCCGTGCGGGGCGGCGGCCTCCTGGAGCCGGTCGAGCACCAGCCCCGGCTGCACGACGGCCGTCCGCGCCTCGGGATCCAGCGACACCAGCCGGTTCATGTGCCGGGTGAAGTCCAGGACCACGCCCGTGCCGGTGGCCTGCCCGGCGATGGAGGTGCCCCCGCCGCGGGCGACGACGGGCACGCCGTGCTCCCGGCAGACGGCCAGGGCGGCGGCCACGTCGTCGGCGTCCACGGGCGCGACGACCCCGTGGGGGACCCGCCGGTAGTTGGACGCGTCCATGGTGACCAGCGCGCGGTCCGTCACGCCGAAGCCCACGTCACCGCGGACCGCGCCGCGAAGCTCCGTCTCAAGTTCCGACATGGGTCCATCCCATACCCACCGCCGCCCCGTCTCACCCGACGGACGACGTTTCGCCCAGGTTTCTGGAAACGGCTACGCTCCCCTGCGTGGCTGAGATCCAGATTCCCGCTGACATCAAGCCCGCCGACGGACGTTTCGGCGCGGGCCCCTCCAAGGTGCGGACGGAAGCGCTGGACGCGCTGGCCGCGACCGGCACCTCCCTCATGGGCACCTCCCACCGCCAGGCCCCGGTCAAGAACCTGGTCGGCAAGGTGCGCGAGGGCATCCGTGAGCTGTTCCAGCTCCCCGACGGCTACGAGGTGGTGCTCGGCAACGGCGGCTCCACCGCGTTCTGGGACGTCGCGACGCACGGCCTGATCGAGAACAAGTCGCAGCACCTCAGCTTCGGCGAGTTCTCCTCCAAGTTCGCCAAGGCGTCCAAGCTCGCCCCCTGGCTCGCCGAGCCCACCGTCATCACCTCCGACCCCGGCACGCACCCGGAGCCGCAGGCCGAGGCGGGTGTCGACGTGTACGCGTTCACGCACAACGAGACCTCCACCGGTGTCGCCGCCCCCATCAAGCGGGTGCCGGGCGCCGACGAGGGGTCCCTCGTCCTGGTCGACGCCACCTCCGGCGCCGGCGGCCTGCCCGTCGACATCGCCGAGACGGACGTCTACTACTTCGCCCCGCAGAAGTCCTTCGCCTCCGACGGCGGCCTGTGGATCGGCGTCTTCTCCCCGGCGGCGATCGAGCGCGCTGAGCGCGTCCACGCGTCCGGCCGCCACGTCCCGGAGTTCTTCAGCCTCCCCACGGCGATCGACAACTCCCGCAAGAACCAGACGTACAACACCCCGGCCCTCGCCACGCTGTTCCTCCTCAACGACCAGCTGGAGTGGATCAACGGCCAGGGCGGCCTGGACTGGTCGGTGCGCCGCACCGCCACGTCCGCGCGGACGCTGTACGGCTGGGCCGAGGACGTCAAGTTCGCGAACCCGTTCGTCACCGACCCGGCCAAGCGCTCGCAGGTCATCGGCACGATCGACTTCACCGACGAGGTCGACGCGGCCGCCGTCGCCAAGGTCCTGCGCGCCAACGGCATCGTCGACACCGAGCCGTACCGCAAGCTGGGGCGCAACCAGCTGCGCGTCGCGATGTTCCCGGCGATCGACCCGGCGGACGTCGAGGCGCTCACGAAGTGCGTCGACTACGTGATCGAGAAGCTCTGACCTTCTCCCGTACGTGAGAGAGGGCGCCCCGCGCGTGCGGGGCGCCCTCTCTCGTGCTCGTCGTGCTCAGGCGGCCGCTCCCCGCCCGAACACCTCGAACAGCCGGGTCAGGCTGTCCTCTTCGTAGCCTTCCGCCGCCCCGCGCCGGAACGTCTCCAACACCGCGGCGGGCAGCGCCGGGTCTACGCCCGAGTCCCGCGTCGTGTGCACGACGTGGTCCAGGCTCGCCACGGCCATCGAGATCCGCTCGACGTCACCGGAGTGCCGCCCCGCCTCGATCCGCGGCGTGTAGAAGTCGAGGAACTGGCCCATCCCGCCCAGCGTCCCGGCCGCGTACGGCGTGATCTCCGAGGCGCTGACGCCGTTCGCGTCCGCCAGCGCCAGCATGTGCAGCCAGGCGGTCAGCGTCGTCCAGAACAGGTCCATCTGGAGCTGGTAGTAGAGCGCGGCCAGGCCCGGGTCCGCACCGCGGTAGTCGGTGCCCGTGATGACCTTCAGGACATCCTCGTACTGCTCGAAGAGGTCCCGGGGACCGCTGTAGAAGGTGTCGAACTCCTGCGACCCGATGCCGGACGGCGGTGTCTGCACGCCGCCGGTGAGATGGTGTGCCCCGTGCTTCGCCGCCCAGGCTGCCCCCTCGCGGGCCCGGCCCGGGGTGTCCGAGCTGAGGTTGACCAGGACGCGGCCCTCCAGTGCCGCGGCGGCGGGCTCCAGGACGGCGTACATCGCGGCGTAGTCGGTGAGGCTCAGCAGGACGACCTCGTTGGCCGCCAGCGCCTCCTCGACGGTGGCGGCGCGAACCGCGCCGTCGGCCACCAGTTCGTCGGCGCGGCTCGCGGTGCGGTTCCAGACGGTGACCCGGTAGCCGGCGTCCAGGTAGGCACCGGCCATCGCACGGCCCATGGGCCCGAGACCGATGACAGTGACGGAAGTGCTCACAGATATCTCCCCTAAGATCTCTGAGACGAGGACTAGAACGAACGCTCTATCCAGTGAGGAACCTAGCACGTGGCTAGAGCGATCGCTCTAGCTCGGTACAGTGGCGGCGTGAAGACCAAGGCCCCGCACGACCTCGAGACCGCCGGCACCCGTGAGCGGATCGTCCGTACGGCCTCACGCCTGATGCAGCGCCAGGGCTACGAGGGCACGGGCATCAAGCAGATCTCCCGGGAGGCCGGGGCGACGCTCGGCTCCGTCTACCACTTCTTCCCGGGCGGCAAGCAGGAGATCGGCACGGCCGCCGTACGGCTCGGCGACGAGGAGTTCGCCGAGCTGTTGCGCGAGTCGCTCGGCGGGGAGCCGGAACCGGAGAAGGCCCTGCTCGCCCTCACCGCGTCCCTGGTCCAGGGTCTGCGCGACTCCGACTGGCTCGACGGCTGCCCGGTCACCTCCACCGTCGTGGGCACGGCGACCAGCGCCCCCGGCATCCAGCAGGCGGCCGCCGAGGCGTTCGCACGCTGGCGGACGGTGGTCGCCGAGCATCTGGTCACGGCGGGCTTCGCCGAGACGGACGCCGGCGATCTGGCCCACACCGTGATCGCCACCCTGGAGGGCGCCGAACTGGCGTCCCAGGTCGCCCGCAGCGAGGCACCCCTGGAGGCTGCGGGGCGCCATCTGGCGCGCTTGATCGCGTCGTACCGATAACCCTCGGCGGCCGGCGGAACGCACACACGCCAAGGGGCGCCCGGCCGACGCCGGGCGCCCCTGTCATCGCTTCGGACGATGCTCAGGCAGGCATGCTCAGCCGCCGAAGCCCAGGATCGCGCTCAGCGTCTTCCCGGCCGTCGAGACGGCCGGCTCGGCCTTGCTCGGCGTCTTCGCCGCAGCGGCTGCCTGCGGCTTCGGGTCGGCCAGCTTCTTGCAGACGGCGTCGGCCGTGCCGCTGCCGTGCGGCACCTTGCCGTTGGTGAGGTAGGTCGCCAGGTGCTTGTCGAGGCAGGCGTTGCCGCCCAGCGTGATGCCGTGGTTGCCGCCGCCCTGCTCCACCACCAGGCTGGACCCCTTCAGCAGGCGGTGCATGGTGACGCCGCCCTGGTACGGGGTGGCCGCGTCGTCCGTCGCCTGGAACAGCAGGACCGGCGGGAGCTTGGAGTTGGCGACGTTCACCGGCTTCAGCGTCTTCGTCGGCCAGAACGCGCACGGGGCGTTGTACCAGGCGTTGTTCCAGGCCATGAACGGGGCCTTCTCGTACACGGCCCAGTTGTCCTTGCGCCACTGCTTCCAGTCACGCGGCCAGGAGGCGTCACGGCACTGCACGGAGGTGTAGACGCTGTAGCCGTTGTCGCCGGAGGCGTCGATGGCGGCGATGTCCTCGTACGCCTTGACCAGCGCGGCGGTGTCCTTCTTGTTGACGTAGGCCGCGAACGTCTTGGCGAGGGTGGGCCAGTAGGCGTTGTTGTAGCCGCCGGGTATGAAGATGTCCTCCAGTTCGGAGGCGCCCACCTTGCCGCCGGCCGGCTTCTTGGCGAGGGCCGCCCGCATGGCGTACCACTTGGCCTCGATCTTCTTCGGATCGGTGCCGAGCTTGTACGTGGAGTCGTACTTGGCTATCCACGCCATCAGCGCCTTGTGGCGCTTGTCGAAGGCGTAGTCCTGCTTGATGTTGGCGTCGTACCAGACCCCGGTCGGGTCGACGATGGAGTCCAGCACCAGGCGCCGCACCCGCTCGGGGTACAACTTGGCGTAGACCGCGCCGAGATAGGTGCCGTACGAGTAGCCGAAGTAGTTGATCTTCTTCGCGCCGAGGGCCTTGCGGATGGAGTCCATGTCCTTCACGGCGCTGACCGTGTTGATGTACGGCAGGACGTCCTTGTACTTCTCGCCGCAGGCCTGGGCGAAGGACTTGGCGCGGGCGAGGTTGGCCTTCTCGATCGCGGGCGTGCTGGGCACGGAGTCGGGGCGCACCGGGTCGAAGTGGCCCGGCTTGCAGTCCAGGGCGGGCTTGCTCTGGCCCACGCCGCGCGGGTCGAAGCCGATGACGTCGTACTGGGCCGCGACCGCCTTCGGCAGGGAGGAGGCGACGAATCCGGCCAGGGACAGGCCGCTGCCGCCTGGGCCGCCGGGGTTGACCAGCAGCGGGCCCTGGTACGTCGAGGCGGTGTGCGGCACCCGGGAGAGCGCCAGCGTGATCTGCTTCCCCTGCGGCTTGGCGTAGTCGAGCGGCACCTTCACCGACGCGCACTGCATCGTCGGGGAGTCGTCCGTGGCGCACTTCTTCCAAGTGACCTTCGCGGCCTGGGCGGTGGTCGCGGAGTGCGATACGTCGGCGCTGGCGGGAGCGGCGGTCAGGGTCCCGGCCAGGACGACGGTCGCGCCGCACAGTACGGCTGCGCTTCTTCTCATGGAGTTCTCTCAGAACGGTGAGGGGGGTCAGGCCCGCGTCAACACGGGCCGTGCCGCATCGTTCCGGAAGAGCACGCCATGCAAATACGTATTCGACCAAGACTTGACCGAATCGAGTCATCCCATGCGAACAAACCCCTTTAAAGAAGGGGCATTTGGACCTTCGGTAACCAAACGCCCCACTCATCGCATGGGCCAGGACTCACAAGGAGCAGGTCAGGAGGCCGGGAAGGGCTGAAGGAAGCCACGGGCGCCCTGCTGCTCCTCCTTCGCTTCGTCGCCGTCACCGTCGGCATCGCCGTTGCACCGGGTCTGCGTCGTGTTGCTCTGGGACCCGAACAGGACGGACCAGACGATGCTCTCGAGCCCCTGGCTCTGGGTGTTGGACGTGTAACACGAGGAACTCTGGCCCTTGCCGCCGTCGGACGGCGCGGCAGCCGCGACGGGCGCGGCGGAGGTCAGGGCCGCAGCGAGGATGACGACGGCCGCACCGGCCGAGTGCGCCAGAGATCGGGGCATACGATACAAACGCGGAGTTTTCATGATCACACCTTGAGCGGAAAAGCGCCCGGGAGGAAGGCTCACGGCCCCTCGGCCGGGCAACTCAACCCGAACGGCCTCCCGGCCCGTACGACGCCGCCGGCGCCCGCTCAGGTCCGGCGCGTGGAGGGCTGCGGTGGCAGCATCACGTCTCCGCTGCGCTTGAGCCGCTGCCACGGCAGCCGGTAGCCGTTGATCGCGGTCAGACAGGCCTGGACGAGGACCAGGTACATCACCTGGCGGTAGACGACCTGTTGGAGAGGGAGCGCCCACAGGGGCCGCAGCCGCTCGCCGTCGAGGTGGAAGGCGTACGCGGCGCAGACGGCCTGCACCGCCAGCACACCGCACCACGCGAGCACGGTGGTGAGCGGGTTCCCGAACACCAGGCCGTACAGGGCCAGGATGTCGATCAGCGGGGCGAGCAGCGGGGTGAGGATCTGGAAGACGGCCAGCAGGGGCAGACCGCGGCGGCCGAAGCGGCCCGCGGTGCCGCGCTCGACCAGCGCGTGGCGGTGCTTCCACGCGGCCTGCATCGTGCCGTAGCTCCACCGGTAGCGCTGGCGCCACAGCTCCCGCAGCGAGGACGGCGCCTCGGTCCAGCCGAGCGCGTCCGGCACGTAGCGGATCTCCCACCCGGCCCGGTGCAGCGCCATGGTGAGGTCGGTGTCCTCGGCGAGGGTGTCCGCGCTCACCATCCCGGCGTCTCGCAGGGCCTCGGCACGGAAGGCCCCGACGGCGCCGGGGATCGTGGGCATGCAGTGCAGCAGGTCGTACATGCGGCGGTCGAGGTTGAAGCCCATGACGTACTCGATGTGCTGCCACCGGCCGAGCAGCCGCCGTCGGTTGCCGACCTTGGCGTTGCCCGCGACCGCCCCGACGCGGGGGTCGGCGAACGGCTGGACGAGGCGGCCGACGGTCGAGGGGGCGAAGACCGTGTCGGCGTCCAGCATGACGACGAGATCGTGGGAGGCCCGCAGGACACCGGCGTTGAGGGCGGCGGGCTTGCCGCTGTTGGGCTGCCGGACGACGGTGACGTTCCGCAGGGCGAGTGACTCGGCGAGGTCGGCGGTGCCGTCACGGGAACCGTCGTCCACAACGATGATCTCGACGGGGTGCTCGCTCGCGGCGAGGGAGCGGAGCGTCTTGGGGATGCACGGCCTCTCGTTGCAGGCGGGGATGACGACGCTGACGGGCCGGGTGACGGACCCGGGCCCGCCGGTGCCGGGGCGCCGGTCGCGGCGGGCGTGGTGCCGGGCCAGGAAGAGCAACAGCACGCACCGGGCCAGGACGAGCGAACCGACCACCAGCAGCAGCGCGCTGACGGCCGTCACCGCCGTCGACGACACGGTGACGGCGGCCACGAAGATCCGGCCGCTCCACCGGTCCACCGTGCCTAGGGGGCTGCTGAGGGTCTCGGCGCCGACCAGCTCGGCGAGCGTGGTGAAGCGATAGCCCTGGGCCTGCAGCCGGGGGATCAGGATCCCGAGGGCCTCGACCGTCTGAGACCTGTCCCCTCCCGCGTCGTGCAGGAGGACCACCGCGCCCCTGCCCCCGGTCGGGGTGGCCGCGTCGGCGATCTCCCGGGCACCCGGCCGCCGCCAGTCGTTGGTGTCCCGGTCGATGAACGCCAGGACGTAGCCCTTGTCGCCCAGGCGCCGGACCAGGGACCACTCCGGGGCGTCGAGGGCCGCGGGCGTCGAGGAGTAGGGCGTCCGCATCAGCGAGGTGTGGATGCCCGCGGCCCCGGCGAGGGCGAGCTGCGTCAGTGACAGCTCACGGTCGACGTCCCTCGCGGACCGGGTGGTCAGGTCCGGGTGGGAGAAGGTGTGCACGCCGATCTCGTGGCCGGAGCGGACCAACCCGCGCAGCACGTCCGGGTACCGGGCGGTCTGCTGCCCGGTGACGAAGAAGGTTCCGGGCGTGCCGTAGCGGTCGAGGACGGCCCGGATGCGGGGCGTCCAGGTGGGGTCGGGGCCGTCGTCGAAGGTCAGGACGACGGTCCTGTCCGGCGTGCGATAGGTGCGCAGGTGGTTGTCGGTGGTGTCGACGACCGGGCCGCCGCCCGAGATCGAGCGGGGGACGCCGGTGGCCGGTCGCCGGTCGCGCCCTTCCTGGTCACCGGCGAAGCCCCTCGTGGTGTAGCCCTCGACCAGGAGGACCGAGGCGACGAAGGCCAGCAGGATCAAGGGGACGACGATGCGGAAGCGATGCCGCGGCGCCAGGGGCGCTCGGGTCCGCCGCGGACCGGACGGCCTCGATGAACGGTCGGGTGACCGGTCGGGGCGCCGCCGCATCAGGGGGCCTCGGCCACCGTGGGGTCGGCGGGCGGGGGCGGCTCCGCGACACCGGACGGCGCCGACGGGCTGGGCGCCGGCTCCGTGGGCTCAGGTGCCGGAGGGGCGGAGGGGTCAGTGGTGGGCGGAGCGGGCGAGGGCGGGTCCGGGGGCGCGGTGGTGTCCGGGTCCGGTTCAGCGGTCGGAGCGGCGGGATCGTCGGGGTCCGCCGGCTCTTCCGGTGCGGATGGCTCCTGTGACGCCGGGGCCTCCGCTTCCGGCGGGTCGGCATCGGAAGGCGCCGGTGGGCTGCCGGGCACCAGGGGCGGGTCCAGGGAGGGGCCGGGCCCGGTGAGCCCCGGGACGAGCAGGGCGCTGGGGCCGGCCGCGTCCGAGGCGTCGACGGGCGGCGCCAGGGGCGTCCCGCCCGGGGCCCGGTCCTTCGGCGCGGCGGGCGCCGCCACATCGCCGGGGAGCAGCGCCCCCGGCGCGAAGGGCGTCGCGCCCATCAGGCTCAGCCCCAGCACCGCCATGTAGGCCGCCGCGCAGCCGGCCAGTCCGTACCCGGCGCGCCGGAGATTGCGCGCACGCCGGCCGGAGGAGTCGACGAACACCGGGAGGCTCGGATCGCTCGACGGTTCCTGCCCTGTGTGCCCTCCATTGGCACGGTCAGGCGCCATAAATGTCAGCGTACGCCGCTACGGGGCCGCCGGTCGGACGAGGCGCCCGGTCTCGACGGGCACCACCGTCGCCCCCTCAGGCAGCCACAAGGCACACACCCGACACCGCCACCGGGCCGCCGGTCAGGAGGGGCGCCCGGCGAGCACCGGGCGCCCCTATCACACAACCCTCAGGTCGCCGTACAGCTCGCAGTCGGCACCGCCTCGCCCCCCGGTCGCTCCGCCCAGGCCAAGGCTCGCCGAACCTCCCAGCGGCAGGCTCCGTTGTGCGCGGCGTTCACCGCCGTCACACTCGCCCCGCTGTGCGTGTACGAGGCGTTCCATTTTCCAGATCCCGAGCCCGTCCCCTGGACCGGTGATGGGGACGGGGTTGGGGGTCCTGGGGGTTGGTTGCTGGTCCCGGCGTGGAGTGGTCACTCGTGCGGGTGAGTGTGATCGATGGTGTGCGCGGTGGGGGAATGTGTGGTCTAGGTTCGCGGCGTGGCACGGTTTCGGATGTACCCGACGGGCGAGCAGGAGCAGCAGATGTTGCTGCACTGCGCGCATGCCCGGTACGTGTGGAACCTCGCGGTCGAGCAGCACGCGCACTGGCGCCGGGACAGGGCGCACCACCGCCCCGACGGCAAGCGCAGCGGAGCTCCCTCGTTCGCTGAGCAGTGCCGTCAGCTCACCGAGGCCCGCGCGGCCAGCGAGTGGCTGCGCGCCGGGAACCAGACCGTCCAGGCACAGGCGCTGAAGGACTTCGCCAAGGCCAAGGCCGCGCGTTTCACGTCCGGTTTCGGTGAACCGACCTGGCGCAAGAAGTTCGTGCACGAGGGCTTCCGTGTCATCGGCGACGATCGTGTACCCGAGTACGAGCCGGACGGCCGGCCGCTTATCAACCCCAAGACCGGCAAGCAGGTCATGGGCCGCGCCGTCACCGTGCAGAAACTCAACCGTCGCTGGGCGCAGGTGAAGGTGCCGGGATGTGGATGGGTCCGCTTCCGCCTCAGTGCCAAGGGCAAGGGTGCCCGGCTTCCCGCGGCGAAGACGTACCGCGTCACCCTCAAGAACGGCCAGTGGCACATCGCGTTCGCTGTCATCCCCGACCCGATCGACAAGCCGGGCACGGGCGAGGCCATCGGCATCGACCGGGGCGTGACCATCACCGCCGCGCTCTCCGACGGCCGCACCCTCACCTGCCCGCAGCTCACCACCCGGGAACGGGCCCAAGTCCGCAAGCACCAGCGCCGCGCCGCCCGCGCCCCCAAGGGCAGCGAGCGCAAGACGGCCGAATACGCGAAGATGGCCAGGCTCAAGGCCAGGGAGGCGAACCGGCGTAAGGACTGGTGCGAGAAGACCTCGACCATGCTCGCCCGCTCCTATGACCTGGTGCGGTTCGAGAAACTGAACATCAAGACGATGACCGCCAAGGCGAAGCCGAAGCCCGACCCCGACCAGCCCGGCCAGTACCTCAAGAACGGCCGGGCGGCCAAGGCCGGGCTGAACCGGGGCATCCTCGCCCAGGGGTGGGGCCTGCTGCGGCAGCGCACCGGGCACAAAGCCCCTGGACGCGTCGAAGACGTCCCCGCCCCCTACACGTCTCTGCGGTGCAGTGCCTGCGGATGGATCGACAAGAACTCGCGCAAGAGCCAAGCCGAGTTCGTCTGTTCCTCCTGCGGCTTCACCTGCAACGCGGACACCAACGCGAGTATCAACGTCGCGGCAGGACAGGGCGGGATTCCCCGCCCCCGGCAGTCAGCCGGTGCCGGAGGGGTGACAACGGCCACCCGCCGTTCGAGCGCCCGTGAACCTCAGCCCACATAGGCTGGAATCCCCCTCTCTTGAGAGGGGGAGGATGTCAAATGCTGGTGACCTTCTGCGACGCCCCGCTCCACGTCCAGGCGACCTTCCACGAGGTCAGCGGCGTACTGCCCGTGTTGGTCACCTTCACCTCGGCGTTGAAGCCACCGCCCCAGTCGCTGCTCACCGTGTAGGCGGCGGCGCAGGCGGCCGGTCCACCGGGGTCACCCGGCCCGCCGGGGTCCGGCCCGGAACCGCCTCCCGCGAAGCCCGGCGCCTTGATCGCCTTGAGGTATCCGTCCTTCGCGGTGTCCACGGTCTGCCAGTCGTCCTTCAGGATGCCGCCCGTGTCGCCGGAGTTGGGGTTCCAGGACCAGAACGTCCAGTGGAAGCTGTCGGCGCCGTTCGCCGACGTCGACCGCAGGTACTTCACCAGCTCCGACAGCCACCTCTGGTCCACCCCCGACTGGAGCGTCGTACCGAACTCCCCGAGCCACACCGGGGCGATGTTCTGCTTGAAGATGTAGCCCCAGTACTTGTCCCAGATCCCCGGCATGTTGGCGGGGAAGGACGGGTCGCTGAACCACGGCTGCTGGGCCACCGACGTGGCGTAGTCGTGGGCCGAGTACACCAGCCGGTTCGGCACGTCCAGCTGGACCGGGTACTGGGCCACGCCCATGAGGTTGCCGCCCCACCAGCCGTTCGTACCGTTGTGCGACTGCACGCCCTCGACCATGATCAGCAGCTCGGGGTTGACCGACAGCACGGCGTTGCCCGCGCGCTGGGCGGCCAGCCGCCAGTCCCTGCTCGTGTCGCCGCAGCCCCAGCAGGCCGGGTCGTGGGGCTCGTTGTGCAGGTCGATGCCGACGACGGTGGAGTTTCCCTTGTAGCGCGTGGCCAGGGCCTTGAGGTTGGCGATCCAGGTCGACTCGGGGACCGACGCCGTGTACCAGAGGGCCGACTGTCCGGCCGCGTCCGGCCGGTGCCGGTCAAGGACGATCTTGAGTCCGGCCTGTCCGGCGTACGCCACGATCTTGTCCAGGACCTGGAGCGAGGTCAGCCCGCGCAGGTCGGTGTTCTTGCCGTCGTGGTTGACGCTGTCGGGCATCGTGCCGGACTTCAGGATGTCGTCGCTGTAGGGCATGCGGATGGTGTTGTAGCCCAGCGACTTCATCTGGTCGATCATGCTCTTGTAGTCGCGGGCCCACAGGCCGTGGACGACGTGGTTGGCGGTCTCGAAGCCGAACCAGTTGACACCGGCGATCCGGACGGGCGCTCCGGCCGCGTCCAGGATCTGACGCCCGCTGGTGTGCCAGTAGCCGGCGCCGGCCTTCACCGCGGCGTCGGCGCGGGCCGACTCCGTGCCGGCCAGCGGTAACAGGAGCGCCGCGGCGACACACAGCGCTCTGCGCAGAGTGCGGAACATGTGGCTGCTTCCTCTCGGGTTCCTCTGGGGAGGGGGAGGCGCGGCCCCGGAACCGGACGAGAGCCGAATGGGAGCGCTCCCACAACGCCGCGCACCTCCAGGAAACTGACGCCCCATGGACACGTCAAGACCCCAGGAGGTGCGCGGCACTCTCCTCTACCGGCTGAGCTTCTTGAACCGCCGTACCGCCAACGGCAGGAAGACGACCGTCAGGATCACCGGCCACACCCCGGCCATCAGCAGCGCGTGCTGCTCGACCCAGGTGTCACCGCCGACCGGCGTGCCGAACAGCTCGCGGGTCGCCGCGGCCGTGGAGGAGATCGGGTTCCACATCGCCACCCAGCCCAGCCAGTCGGGCATCAGCTGCGGCGCGACGAAGATGCTGGAGATCATCGTGAAGGGGAAGGCGACCGCGAAGAGGCCGCCGGCCGCCTCCGGGTTGGGCACGATCAGGCCGAGCCACACACCGATCCAGATCAGCGAGAAGCGCAGCCACAGCAGCAGCCCGAACGCGCCGAGGAAGCCCAGTCCGCCGTCCGGACGCCAGCCCATGGCGAGCGCCGTGAGCATCATGATCGCCAACTCCGCGCAGGCGACGATCAGATCCGTGACACCACGCCCGGCCACCACCGCCGAGGACGACATCGGCATGGAGCGGAAGCGGTCGATGACGCCCTTGGTGGAGTCGTAGACCACCACGGTCGCCGTGTTGATGAAGCCGAACGCCATGGTCATCGCGAACATGCCCGGCATCAGGAAGTCCTGGTAGTCCCCGCCGCCCGGCACCTTCATGGCGCTGCCGAAGACATAGCCGTAGAGCAGCACGGAAAGGATCGGGAAGCCCAGCTGCCAGGCGATGTTGACGGGCTGGCGCTGGTAGTGGGTCAGGCCGCGGCGGACGATGTTCCAGCAGTCGGCGAGCAGCCAGTACGTGCCGCTCCGGGCGCTCGGCGTACTCAGGTCGATGGCGCTCACGCCGCGGCCTCCTTCTCGGTCCGGTGTCCGGTCAGGCGCAGGAACACGTCGTCGAGGCTCGGCCTGCGCAGCCCGATGTCCTCGACGCGGACACCCTCGTCCTGGAGGGTCCGCGCCACCTCGGTGAGCGCCGTGACCCGGTCGGCGACCGGGGCGTGCACCCGCGACTCGGTCTCGTCCGCCTCGGGTTCGCCGTCCGCGACCCGGGCGACGACCTTCACCACCCGCGGGATCTCGGAACGCTCGGCGACCACGACCTCGATCCGGTCGCCGCCGACCAGGTTCTTCAGCCCGTCCGGGGTGTCGTCGGCGATGGCCCGCCCCTGGTCGATGACGGTGATGTGCGAGGCCAGCTTGTCGGCCTCCTCCAGATACTGCGTGGTCAGCAGCACGGTCGTGCCGCCCGCCACCAGCGCCCGTACGGACTCCCAGACCTCGCCCCGGCTGCGGGGGTCCAGTCCGGTCGTCGGCTCGTCGAGGAAGAGCACGGCCGGTGCGAGGATCATCGACGCGGCGAGGTCGAGACGGCGTCGCATGCCGCCGCTGTACTTGCCCACACCCTTGTCGGCGGCGTCGGCCAGGTCGAACTGCTCCAGCAGCTCGCCGGCCCGGACCCTGGCCCGCCTGCCGCCCAGATGGAACAGCCGGCCGAACATCTCCAGGTTCTGCCGGCCGGTGAGCACCTCGTCCACCGCCGCGTACTGCCCGGTGAGCCCGATCCGGGCCCGGACCTCGCGCGGCTGCCGGGCCACATCGAGCCCCGCGACCGTCGCCCCGCCCCCGTCCAGCCGGATCAGCGTGGACAGGATGCGCACGGCGGTGGTCTTGCCCGCCCCGTTCGGCCCGAGCAGGCCGTGCACCGTTCCCTCGCGCACGACCAGGTCGAAGCCGTCGAGGGCGCGTTTCTCGCCGTACCGCTTCTCCAGCCCCTCGGCCCGTACCGCGTATCCGTCCATGCCGCCCCTCCCGTGCCCGTCCTTAGCCGACCTTGAACTGAGTACAGCGTACCCTATTACGCGTACACAGTACCCAGTTTTTGCCGCGGCCTCTAAACTGAGCCCATGACGAGTGGTACGAGTGGTGCGGGCAGTACGGAGACCAGCGGCAGCGGCGATATCGCCCGCACCCTCGAACTGCTGTGGGACACCGGCCGCCGTCCCACCCGGGGCCCCAAGCCGACCCTGACCCTTGACCGGATCGTGGAAGCCGCCGTCCAGGTGGCGGACGCCGAGGGGCTGGGCGGGCTCTCCATGCGCCGCGTCGCCGCCGAACTCGGCACCGGCACCATGTCGCTGTACCGGTACGTCCCCGGCAAGGGCGAGCTGCTCGACCTCATGCTGGACCGGGTGCAGCGCCGCTCCGACAACCCGTCCGACCTCGGCGACGGCGGCTGGCGCGCCGCCCTGGAGGCACTGGGCCGAACCACCCTCGACCTCTACCGCCGCCACCCCTGGCTGCTCCACGTCAACCAGTCCCGCCCGGTTCTCGGCCCGAGCGCCGTCGACGGCATGGAGAAGATCCTCACCCGGATCCGCCCGATGGGGCTGACCGACCCCGAACTGGTCTCCGCGGTCATCATGATCGACGGGTACGTCGTCGGGGCCGCGCGCACACAGCTCTACGAGCGGGAGGCGGAACACCGGACGGGCCTGACGGACGCCGAGTTCTGGCAGGCGCAGGTGCCGGTCCTGGAGAAGGCCATGGCTTCCGGCCGCTACCCGGTGATGGCCTCGCTCTCCGAGGACAGCTTCGGCTCCGACTTCGACCACTTCGAGTTCGGGCTCCAGCGGATCCTGGACGGCCTCGAGGTCCTGGTGGAGCGGCGCGGCCGGTCGGCCCCCTAGAAACCGCCGGGCTCCCCTACCGCCGCCGTCGCCGCAGCCCCCGCAGCCCGAACAGCACGGCACCGGCCACGACGGCGACGACGGCACCGGTCTTGAGGTCGCCGCTCAGCCCGCCCCCTCCACCACCGTCCGAAGCAGCCGAACCGCCGCTGCCGGAGGCCGAGCCGGACCCACCGGCCCCGGGAGCGTCCTGCGGCTCCACGGGACTGTCGGCCCCCTCGGCGCCGTACATCAGCTTCTTCCCGTCGGCGGTGTAGGTGACGGACTCCCCCTGCCCGAGGAACGGCACCCCGAGCCGCTCACTCTTCTTGATCTTCCCGTCGTTCCAGTCGTACGCGATCGCTCCGAAGTAGCTGCGTACGACGAGGTGTTCGGCGTCCGGGGAGAGCGTGGCGTCGGTCGCCTCCAGATCGGGGACGGAAGCGACGGGCCGAAAGACGTTCGACCCGGACGGGGAGAGCTCGGCCGGCCCCTCGTACAGATGCCCGCCCTTCTCGTTCTTGTCCACGATGTAGACACGGCCGGTCTTCGGGTGCACGACCAGCGACTCGGCGTCCCGCGCGCCGTCGGAGTACTTCACGACGTACTGCGTGGCCTTGACGGTCTGGTCGCGCAGGTTCTTCGGCTCGGGCAGCCGGTAGATCCACACGTACGGCCAGCTGCCGCCGAGGTTGTCGCCGATGTCGCCGACGTAGATCTGGTTGTCCGGCCCGATGGAGATGGCCTCGACATCGCGCGGGCTGCCCACCCCGGCCATGGTGACCGTGGCGACGGTCTCGCCCGTCGCGCTGTCGACGGCGTAGAGATACGCCCCGTCGTCACTGTCGTTGTGCGTCCAGTAGATCCCGGGGTGCTGGCGGGAGGCGGCGAGGCCGCTGGACTCGGTGATGCGCGGATCCTTGATCGTGAACTCCTCGTCACCGTCGGCTGCGGAGGCGGGCACGGCGAAGGCGCCCACGAGGAGAGCCGCGGCGAGGAAGACGGTCGGTCTGCGCATGCCCCAAGCCTGCCATCCCGCTCCGCGGTTCACGGGCGGTTCAACGAGCGGTTCAACGGACGCTTCAACGGGCGTGACGAAGGACGCTCCAACAGGCGTGACGAATCAAGGCCGATGGCCGGAGAGCGGCGCGTGGCCCGACTCACACCCCGTCCGGGCGCCCGGCCGTCCCGTGATCCTCCATGATGAGCGGATGCTCAGGTTCATGCCCGTAGGTGACTCCATGACGATCGGGAGCACGGGCGAACACACGTGGCGCTACCGGATCTGGCAGCACCTGTGCCGTTCCTACGACGGCCCCTTCACCCTCGTCGGCCCGCGCGAGACGCTCTACGACAAGCTCGACGAGGCCCCGACGTCGTACGCCTACGCCGAACCCGACTTCCCGCGCGCCCATCTGGCCGGCTGGGGTGAGGGCTGGCTGCACATGGCCCCGCTGATCGGCGAGGCGGTGCGCTCGACGCGCGCGGACGTCCTGCTGGTCTCCCTCGGCCTCATCGACCTGGGCTTCTACACGAACGCCGAGCAGACCGCCGAGAACGTCCGGGCCTTCACGGCCGAGGCACGGGCGGCCAACCGGCGGGTGCGGATGGTGTGGCTGCCGGTGACCCCGAACGTACGGGCCCAGACGGACACGGCGTTCGCCACCGAGGTAGCCCGCTTCAACGAACTGCTGGCGAAAACGGCCGCGGACCTCGACGAGCCCGGCTCCCCCGTCCTCCTGGCCTCGACCCCGCCGTCGTACGACATCCCCACCGACACCTACGACGGCACGCACCCGGGCCCGAGCGGCGAGCACAAGATCGCGGCGGCCTTCGCGGAGGCGATGTACCAGGCGTGGGGCCTGGGCGAGCCCTACGAGGAGTAGCTCTCGCTGATCACTCCGGCCAGAAACTCCGCGCAGGCCCGGGGCGCCGGAAGATCGTCCCAGCGCTCTTCCTCCTCCCCGAGATAGACGGCCCGGGCACGGGCCAGAACCGCCCGGTGCTCGGCGGGCAGCCGCCCCAGCACCCACCCGGCCGCCGCGTCCTTGGAACGGATGTCCCCGGTGACGAGGGTGGTCCAGATCCGGGCGAGGGTGAGCAGCACGTTGCGGGTGTCGGAGTCCAGCTCGCCCATCAGCTCCGGCACACCGGCGACGACGGCCCGCCTGAGGTCGCCCAGCGGCACGGGAGCGATCAGCTCGGCGGGCGGCGGCCCGTGGAGCGGGGCGTCGGCACGCAGCACCATGGTGAGCAGCGGCGCCAGATCAGCGCTGACCTCCGGTCTCGGGACAACCCCGCGCTCATACTCCTCCCGCAACCAGTCGCCGTAGAGGAAGTCGCAGGTGGGCGGGTACCGCCAGGGCTGTACATCGTCCCGCACGACGACGATCAGCTCGACGTGCCGCCGCCCGCCCACACCGGACACCGCGAGCAACTCCTCGACAAGCGCCCGCCGCTGCCCGTGCGCCATGGACTCCCGCACCACGGCCAGAAGGTCGATGTCGCTGTACGGCCGCAGCCCGCCGAGGGTGGCGGAGCCGTGCAGGTAGACGCCGAGGAGGGTGTCGGGCAGGGTGCGCTGGAGGAGCCGGACGAGGTGATCGGCGGCAGGGACGGTCATCCTGGCGCACAGTACGCGGGTCCGTGCTTGCTTGGAGCGCACTTCAAGACGTTGGCTTGGTCACCATGAAGTACACGCAGCTCGGACGCACGGGACTCAAGGTCAGCCGGCTCGTCCTCGGCACCATGAACTTCGGACCGCAGACCGACGAGGCCGACAGCCACGCCATCATGGACGCGGCGCTGGACGCGGGTATCAACTTCTTCGACACGGCCAATGTCTACGGGTGGGGCGAGAACAAGGGCCGCACCGAGGAGATCATCGGCAACTGGTTCGCCAAGGGCGAGGGGCGGCGCGACAAGGTCGTCCTCGCCACGAAGGTGTACGGCAACATGGGCGCCGACGGCCCGGCCTGGCCCAACCACGACAAGCTCTCCGCCGTGAACATCCGGCGGGCCGTGGACGCCAGCCTCAAGCGGCTCCGGACCGACCACATCGACGTCTACCAGTTCCACCACATCGACCGGGACACCCCCTTCGACGAGATCTGGCAGGCGATCGACGTCCTGGTCCAGCAGGGCAAGATCCTCTACGTCGGGTCGTCGAACTTCCCCGGCTACAAGATCGCCCAGGCCAACGAGATCGCCGCCCGGCGCGGCGGGACCATCGGGCTGGTCAGCGAGCAGTGCCTCTACAACCTCGCCGAGCGACGTGCCGAGATGGAGGTCATCCCGGCCGCGCGCGACTACGGCCTGGGCGTCATCCCCTGGTCGCCGCTGCACGGCGGTCTGCTGGGCGGCGTGCTCAGGAAGGAGGTCGAGGGCGGCCGCCGTGCCTCCGGCCGCGCGGCCGACGCACTCGCCGACCCGGCGACCCGCGCGCGGATCCAGGCCTACGAGGACCTGCTCGACAAGCACGGCATCGAGCCCGGCGAGGCCGCCCTGGCCTGGCTCCTCACCCGCCCGGGCGTGACCGGCCCGATCGTCGGCCCGCGCACGGCGGGGCAGCTGGAGTCCGCCCTGCGAGCGGCGGACCTGGAGCTGTCCGAGGAACTCCTGACCGGCCTCGACGAGATCTTCCCGGGCCCGGGCCCGTCACCGGAGGCCTTCGCCTGGTAGCGCCCCCGAAGGGTGCGGGGCTGTTATCCGATCTGCGGCCGCGGGCCGGTGGGCGCGACCAGCCCCCACCGGCCCGCGGCCGGCCAACACCCCGCCCCACGTGCCCCCCCCCAAACACCCCCCCCCCGCCGCCCACGCGACCCCCAGAAACAACAACACCAGCACACCCGCCC
>NZ_JBIBHN010000022.1:93348-141331 GCF_042957035.1 Streptomyces sp. NPDC008137
GGGGGCGCGCCCGCGCCGCCCTGCGCGGGGTCGCGCCCCGGTGGGGGGGGGGGCTGGGGGCGGGGCGGGGGGGGGGGGGGGGGGGGCGCCCCCCCCCCCCCCCGCCCCGCGGCCGGCGAACAGCCGTCCGCAGTTGCCCGCCGCCTACCTCCCCAGCGCGGAAGCCAAGGCGACAACGAGAAACATCAGCACGAGCACACCGGCCATGATCCGGTTACGGGTTTTCGGGTCCACGGCACCGAGCCTAACCGGCACCTCCGAGCGCCCACCGACCGACCGCCTCATACCGGGGCTGCTCCCCCGGAACCCCCGACGTCGGCAGATTGCTCCGCACCAGCGCCAGCTCGCCCACCGTCCAGGTCCGGCCCGTGAACCCGGCCAGGGCGTCCAGGTACGCGCGCACGTCCCGCGCCTCCCGGCTCCTCGCGATCGTCAGATGGGCCTTGTACCGCCGGTGCTCCCCCATCGGCACCCCCGCCTTCCGCGCCGCCGCCTCGGCCCGGTCGGCCAGCAGCCGCAGGGTCGCCAGATCGCCCTCGGCCCCGGCCCACAGCGCCCGCCCGTGCCCGAACTGACCGCCGCCCCGCACGGCCAGGGCAAACGGCTCGGTACGGCGCGCGGCCCGCTCCAGCCGCTCCGACAGCTCGGGGACGAGATCGTCGTCGACCTCACCGTAGAACGCGAGGGTGAAGTGCCAGCCAGGGCGGCCGGTCCAGCGCATGCCGTCGGCGCCGGGCAGCCCGCGCAACCGGTCGACCACGGAGCCGAGTTCACGGCACACCTCGTCGGGGGGCAGCACGGCCGCGAAGAGTCTCATGGCCCCAGCCTGGCACCATGAGGCCATGCGGATCACCATCCGGGACGGCGGGCCCGACGACATTCCCGCGATACTCGGCATGCTCGACAGCTGCGTGGAATGGCTGGTCTCCCAGGGCCGCACGGGGCAGTGGGGGACACGGCCCCTGTCGCAGCGCCCGAAGACGGTGGAGTCGGTCGACCGGTACATGGCGGAGGGGAGCACCTTCATGGCCGACGTCGACGGCGTCCCCGCCGGCACCCTCACCCTCACCGACTCGGCGGGCGCCTACCTGTCCCACCTCTCGCCGCCCGGCGAACCCGAGCGCTACATCCACTGGCTCGCCTCCGACCGCCGCTTCAAGGGCCACGGCGTGGGCGGCGCCCTGCTCGACCACGCCGCCGAGGAGACCCGCCGGGCCGGAGTGGGCCTTCTCCGGGTGGACTGCTACGCCGGCGACGACGGCAAGCTCGTCCACTACTACGAGTCCAACGGCTTCACCCGGACCGAGTCCTTCACGGTCGGCGAGAACGACTGGCCGGGACAGTTGCTGGCCCGCAGGGTGTAGGACAGCCCCGCCGGCCCGGGCGTGTCCCGGTCACCGTGCGTATCGTTGTACCGCGCGGCCGGGTCCATCCGCGGGTGCGGCCGGGGAGGAGCGCCACGATGACCGTCCTTGACGACAGGATCGAGATGGCCGACACCAGCGGCGAACTCACCCTCGACATGATGTTCGAGTGGGTGGAGACGATGCCCGTCCCCGAGGGTTACAAGGTCGAGATCGTCGGGGGGAACATCTTCATGGCGCCTCAGCGGGCCACTCACTGGGACATCATCCTGAACATCGTCGAGCAGCTGCGCGCCAAGTATCCGCGCAAGCGGCTGAGGTCTGACGTCCGAGTCGACTACCCGGGCCACCTCAACGGCTTCGCCTCCGACGTGACCGTGATGGCGGAGGCCGCGGCGGAGAACGCCAAGGGGCTGTTGCGCTACCAGGACGTCGAGTTCGTCGCCGAGGTGATCTCCAGGAAGACCGCGGCGAACGACTACGGGCCCAAGAAGGACGCCTACGCCGCGGCCGGCGTGCCCGTGTACCTGATCGTGGACCCGTACACCGGCCGCTGGCATCTGCACACCAAGCCCAAGGACGGCGAGTACCGGGGCGAGCTGAGCCTGGACTTCGGGGACGAGATCGACCTGACGGGCACCGTGGTCGGACTCGTCCTCGAAACCGGCGAGTTCCCCCGGGACTGAGGCCCGCGACTGACGCCGCCCTACGCCGCCGGAGCCAGTGCCTCCCGCCGCTCCCGGGGGACGAACCGCACCCGTGGGTGGCCCTGGTGCCAGCCCACCGACAGCCGCAGATTGCCGACGCGGGCCAGGATCAGACCGATCACGGCCGCCGCCACCGCCGCCACCGCACCGCCCGCCGCGAGGCCCACCCGGGCGCCGTACGTATCGGTGATCCAGCCGACGATCGGGGCGCCGACCGGGGACCCGCCGAGGAAGACCATCATGTAGAGGGCCATGACACGGCCGCGCATGGCCGGGTCCGTGGACATCTGGATGCTGGTGTTCGTCGTGACGTTGACCGTCATCCCGAACAGACCCAGCGGCACCATGAGCAGGGCGAACAGCCACAGCGTCGGCGTCGTCGCCGCCACGATCTCCAGCGCGCCGAAGACCAGGGCAGCGGCGATCAGCAGCCGCAGCCGGGCGGTCCCGCGCCGTGCGGCGAGCAGCGCGCCCGCGACCGAACCCACCGCCATCAGCGTGTTGAACATGCTGTAGGCGCCGGCGCCCGCGTGGAACACGTCGTCCGCGAAGGCCGAGAGGTAGACGGGGAAGTTGAAGGCGAAGGTGCCGACGAAACCGACCAGGACGATCGGCCAGATCAGCTCCGGGCGGCCGGTGACATAGCGGACGCCCTCCCGTAGCTGCCCCTTGCCGCGCGGGGCACGCTCCACGGCGTGCAGCTCGCGGGCCCGCATCAGCAGCAGGCCGGTGAGCGGCGCGACGAAGGACAGGCCGTTGAAGAGGAAGGCGTAGCCGGTGCCGACGCCGGTGATCAGCAGACCCGCCACAGCCGGACCGACCAGCCGGGCGGACTGGAAGTTGGCGGAGTTCAGGCTGACGGCGTTCTGCAGCTGCCCGGGCCCGACCAGTTCGGAGACGAAGGACTGCCGGGCCGGGTTGTCGACGACCGTGGCCAGGCCCATCGCGAAGGCGGCGACGTACACGTGCCACACCTGGACATGGCCGGTGAGGGTGAGGACGGCGAGGGCGAGGGCGGTGAGGCCCATCGACGACTGGGTGACGAGCAGGGTGGGCCGCTTGCGCAGCCGGTCGACGAGGACACCGCCGTAGAGGCCGAAGAGCAGCATCGGCAGGAACTGCAGCGCGGTCGTTATGCCGACGGCGGCGGAGGAGCCGGTGAGGCTGAGGACCAGCCAGTCCTGGGCGATGCGCTGCATCCAGGTGCCGATGTTGGAGACGACCTGTCCCAGGAAGAACAGGCGGTAGTTCCTCACCTTCAGGGAGGAGAACATCGAGGACTTGCGAGCGGGCCCGGCGTCGGAGGCGGAGGAATCGGGGGTGGGCGGGGAGTCGTGGGGATCAGGTGCGGGGACGGAAGCTGCTCCGGGTCCCGTACTCAAAGGGGTTCGCCTCCTTGCTGTGACGACTTACAGGTGCGCGAGCTTCTCCAGCACGGGGGCGGCGGCGCGGAGTTTCGCCCACTCGTCCTCGTCGAGGTCCTCGACCAGGGTGGCCAGGAACGCGTTCCGCTTGCGGCGGCTCTCCTCGAGCATCGTTTCCGCCTGCTCGGTGCGCGTCACGACCTTCTGGCGCCGGTCCTCGGGGTGCGGCTCCAGACGGACCAGCCCCTTCGCCTCCAGCAGCGCCACGATGCGGGTCATCGACGGCGGCTGGACGTGTTCCTTGCGGGCGAGCTCGCCCGGTGTGGCCCTGCCGCAGAGGGACAGGGTGCCGAGCACCGACATCTCGGTGGGGCTGAGCGACTCGTCGACACGCTGGTGTTTGAGCCGACGGGACAGCCGCATCACGGCGGATCGGAGGGAATTCACGGCGGCTACGTCGTCGCCATGGCTGAGGTCCGGCATGTTCTTTAGCTTAACTCATTACTCTCGCTAAAGAACACCGGGGACACGCAGAAAGACCCGTGACCCTGGCCACTTACCCGTGACATCACTCATATGGGTGATGCGGCGGCGGAACGCTACCCACCGCACCGAAGGATGCCGCGACCCTCATGCCATGGGGACCAGCGTGCTCAGCCTGCGAATAGACCACGACCTGCTCGACCGGCTCCGGCACCATGCCGCGAAAAGGGGAATGAGCGTCCAGGACTATGTCGTCCGGACGCTCATTCGAGATGACTTCGACGAACGGTTCCAGGCCGCGGTCGAGGAGACGGAAAGGTTCTACGGAGTCACCTGAGAACCCGGCCCCGGCCTACCTGGCAACCCCGGCCCCGGCTCACGTGAGCCCCAGCGCGGGCATCAGGTAGTAGAACGCGAACACCGCCGCCACCGCGTACATCGCGGTCGGAACCTCCCGGCCCCGGCCGGCCGCCAGGCGCAGCACCACGAAGGTGATGAAGCCCATGCCGATGCCGTTGGTGATCGAGTACGTGAACGGCATCATCAGCATCGTCACGAAGGCCGGGACGGCGATCGTGTAGTCCGCCCAGTCGATCTCCTTGACCGAGCCGGACAGGATCAGGAAGCCGACCGCGACCAGGGCCGGGGTGGCGGCCTGGGACGGCACCATCGTGGCGACCGGCGTCAGGAAGAGGGCAAGGGCGAAGAGCCCGCCGGTGACGACGTTGGCCAGACCGGTGCGAGCCCCCTCGCCAACACCCGCCGTCGACTCGACGAAGGCGGTCGTGGCCGACGACGAACTCGCACCACCGGCGGCGACCGCGAAGCCGTCCACCAGCAGCACCTTGTTGATGCCGGGCATCTGCCCCTGCGCGTCCGTCAGCTTCGCCTCGTCGGAGACGCCCATGATCGTGCCCATCGCGTCGAAGAAGCACGACAGCAGCACGGTGAAGACGAAGAGCACGCCGGTCAGCATGCCGACCTTCTCGAAGCCACCGAACAGACTGACCTGCCCCACCAACCCGAAGTCAGGACTGGCGACGGGATTCCCGGGCCACTTCGGAGTGGTCAGCCCCCAACTCGGCACATCGACCACGGCCTCGATCACCACCGCGACCACCGTCATGGCGACGATCGAGATCAGGATCGCCCCGGACACCTTGCGCACGATCAGCGCGAGCGTCAGCAGCACCCCCAGCACGAAGACCAGCACCGGCCAGCCGTTGAGATGACCGTCGCCACCCAGCTGCAGCGGCACGGTCGTCTGCGCGGCATCCGGAATGCGCGAAACAAAACCGGCGTCGACGAGGCCGATCAGCATGATGAACAGACCGATACCGATCGAAATGGCCTTGCGCAGCCCGAAGGGCACGGCGTTCATGACCCGCTCGCGCAACCCGGTCGCGACCAGCAACATCACAACAAACCCGGCGAGGACCACCATGCCCATCGCATCCGGCCAGGACATACGCGGAGCCAGCTGAAGCGCGACAACCGAATTCACACCCAGCCCGGCGGCGAGCGCGATGGGCACATTGCCGATGACGCCCATGAGAAGGGTGGTGAAGGCCGCCGTGAGGGCCGTGGCGGTGACCAGCTGCCCGTTGTCGAGCTGATGGCCGTACATGTCCTTCGCGCTGCCGAGAATGATCGGATTCAGCACGATGATGTAGGCCATCGCGAAGAAGGTGGCGAGACCGCCCCGGACCTCGCGGGACAGGGTGCTGCCCCGCTCGGAGATCCGGAAGAAGCGGTCGAGTGCGCCGTACGTGGGCCCGGCTCCCGGCTGTTCAGGGGCGGGGGCCTGGGCGGGAGCCGAGGACGACATGCGTTTGGCGTTTCCTACGAAGAGAAGTGGTCAGACACAAACCGTTTCAGTATGAACATATAAACCCCCGAACGACCATCTCCGCGCGTAGACCTGATCGCCTCGTAAGCTGTCCCCATGGCGAAGTGGACCCCCAGGCACGAGGCGCCGGAGCCCTTGGAGGGCCCCGTGGTCGCCACCATCACCGGCGGCACGATTCTGTGGTTCGTCCTCTTCCTGGTTCAGCTCCCCTTCTATGGCTGGTTCGACGACCACGGCCACACCTGGTGGGTGTGGACGTGCCTGGCCGGGGCCGGGCTCGGCCTGATCGGCATCTGGTACGTCCGCAAGCGCGATGCCGCGATCAAGCGGGCCGCGGCCCAGGCCCCGACAGCGAGCCCCTCGGCTCAGTAGCCCGGCGTGGGTGCTGGGGTCGGGTGGGTGCGCAGCCCGGCGTGACGGGGTGCTGCTGCGCCCACCCGTGCCGCCCTTAGCGGCACGCATGCCCGCAGCTGGGGCGGCACGCATGCCCGCAGCTGGGGCGGTGCGCATGCCCGCAGCGGCGGGCGCCGGACGGACGCAAGGGGACGTGTCGGGGGGTGTCCGCCCGCAGCGGTTGTCGCGTCAACGAACAGTCAGTCGGTATGGCACCCCATCGCGACGTTCCGAGGACGGACACCCCCCGGCGCGGCCCCGACCCCCCACGAATCCGCAGGCGCCGACGCGACACCCGCCCTCCCCCTCTCTACGCTCAAAAGGAACCACCGCCGAACCGGTGAGGAGCGACGCCATGACGACGCAGCACAACGCGGTCGACGCCGACCGGGCTCTGAAGGCCAAGCACCGCGCGATGTGGGCCCAGGGCGACTACCCCTCCCTGGCCGCCGAGGTCATCCCCGGCCTGGGAGCGGTCCTGGTCGAGGCATGCGGGGTACGCCCCGGCCACCGCGTACTGGACGTCGGCGCCGGCAGCGGCAACGCCGCCATCCCGGCGGCCCTGGCCGGCGCGGACGTCATCGCCTCCGACCTGACCCCGGAACTGTTCGCGGCAGGCCGCCTCGCGGCCGAGAAACAGGGCGCCACCCTCACCTGGCAGGAGGCCGACGCCGAGGCCCTGCCCTTCGCCGACGCGGCATTCGACACCGTGCTGTCCTGCGTCGGCGTCATGTTCGCCCCGCACCACCAGCAGGCAGCCGACGAACTCGTCCGCGTCTGCCGGCCCGGCGGCACCATCGGCCTCCTGAGCTGGACACCCCAGGGCTTCATCGGCCGGATGTTCGCCACGATGAAGCCGTACGCGCCCCCACCCCCACCCGGCGCCCAGCCGCCCCCGCTCTGGGGAGACGAGAACCACGTACGCGCCCTCCTCGGCGACCGCGACCGGGTCACGGACGTACACGCCGAGCGCGGCACCGCCAGGGTCGACCGCTTCGCGACGCCCGAGGCGTTCCGGGACTACTTCAAGGAGCGCTACGGCCCGACGATCGCCGTCTACAAGAACATCGCCGACGACCCCGACCGCGTCGCCGCCCTGGACCGCGCCCTGGTGGATCTCGGTCACGACGGCGCGGCCCGGGAGTGGGAGTACCTCCTGCTCACCGCCCGCCGGGCAGGCTGACGGACAGGCCGACGGACAGGTCGACGGACGCATACAACTGCCGTACGACCAGGGCACTACACCCCTCCTCCCCAGGTCGGACCTTCCCCACATTCAGCAGGTGAAGCGGCAAATCCGCACGTACCGTCGAATGCATGACGCATCTCGACGCGGGTGCCCGGCTCGACTCCGCAGGACCGGCGCGGGTCACCTCCCCGGTGACCGGCCTGACCGGTGCTCAGGTCGCCGAACGCGTGGCGCGCGGCGAGGTCAACGACGTACCGGTGCGCAGCAGCCGCTCCACCGTCGACATCGTCCGCGCGAACGTCTTCACCCGCTTCAACGCGATTATCGGCATCCTGTGGCTGATCATGCTGGTCGTCGCGCCGATCCAGGACAGCCTGTTCGGCTTCGTGATCCTCGCCAACACCGGCATCGGGATCGTGCAGGAGTGGCGGGCGAAGAAGACGCTGGACTCCCTCGCGCTGATCGGCGAGGTCAGACCCACCGTCCGCCGTGACGGAGCCGCCACCCGAATCAGCACGTCCGAGATCGTCCTCGACGACCTGATAGAGATCGCTCCCGGCGACAAGGTCGTCGTCGACGGCGTCTGCGCGGAGGCCGACAGCCTCGAGATCGACGAGTCGCTGCTCACCGGCGAGGCCGACCCGGTCGTCAAACGCCCCGGCGACCAGGTGATGTCGGGCAGTTTCGTGGTCGCGGGCGGCGGCGCCTTCCAGGCGACGAAGGTCGGCCGGGAGGCCTACGCCGCCCAGCTCGCCGAGGAGGCCTCGCGCTTCACCCTCGTCCAGTCCGAGCTGCGCTCCGGCATCTCGACGATCCTCAAGTACGTCACGTGGATGATGGTCCCGACCGCGATCGGCCTGGTCGTCAGCCAGCTGTTCGTGAAGGAGAACGCCTTCGACGACTCCGTCGCCCGCACGGTCGGCGGCATCGTCCCGATGGTCCCCGAGGGCTTGGTCCTGCTCACCTCCGTCGCCTTCGCCATCGGCGTCATCCGCCTCGGCCGCAAGCAGTGCCTGGTCCAGGAACTACCCGCGATCGAGGGCCTGGCCCGGGTCGACACGGTCTGCCTCGACAAGACCGGCACCCTCACCGAGGGCGGCATGGACGTCACGGAGCTGCGCCCGCTCCAGGACGCCGACGAGACGTACGTACGACAGGTCCTCGGCGCCCTCGGCGAATCGGACCCGCGCCCGAACGCCTCCCTGAAGGCGATCATCGACGCCTACCCGGACGGCGAGCAGTGGCGCTGCACCCAGGCGCTGCCCTTCTCCTCGGCCCGCAAGTACAGCGGCGCAGCGTTCGCCGAGACCGACGGCCGGACGAGCACCTGGCTGCTCGGGGCACCCGACGTCCTGCTGCCCGACGACGACCCCGCCCTCGCGGAGACAGGCCGGCTGAACGAACAGGGCCTACGGGTGCTGCTGCTCGTCCGCGTCGCACGCGACCTCGACGACGCCGAGGTGACCGAGGGGGCGAAGCCCACCGCGCTGGTCGTCCTGGAGCAGCGGCTGCGCCCGGACGCGGCCGACACCCTGCGCTACTTCGCCGACCAGAACGTCAAGGCCAAGGTCATCTCCGGCGACAACGCGGTATCGGTAGGCGCGGTGGCGGCCAAGCTCGGACTCTCCGGAACCACGATCGACGCCCGCCGGCTCCCCGCCGACCAGGACGGGATGGCCGACGCCCTCGACGACAGCACGGTGTTCGGGCGGGTCACCCCGCAGCAGAAGCGGACCATGGTGGGCGCGCTGCAGTCCCGCGGGCACACGGTCGCGATGACGGGTGACGGGGTGAACGACGTCCTCGCCCTGAAGGACGCCGACATCGGCGTGGCGATGGGCTCGGGCTCGGAGGCGACCCGGGCGGTGGCGCAGATCGTGCTGCTGAACAACAGCTTCGCCACGCTGCCTTCGGTGGTGGCCGAGGGCCGCCGGGTGATCGGCAACATCTCGCGCGTGGCGACGCTGTTCCTCGTCAAGACGGTGTACTCGGTGCTGCTGGCCGTCCTGGTGGTCTGCTCACAGGTCGAGTACCCGTTCCTGCCACGCCACCTGACTCTGCTCTCCACGCTGACGATCGGTGTCCCCGCGTTCTTCCTCGCGCTCGCGCCCAACAAGGAGCGTGCGAGGCCGAACTTCGTGCGGCGGGTCATGCGGTACGCGATCCCGGGCGGAGTGGTGGCAGCGCTGGCGACGTTCGCGACGTATCTCATCGCCCGGGAGCACTACACGGGCGCGGGCGCGCTGGACGCGGAGACCAGCGCCGCGACGCTGACCCTCTTCCTGATCTCGATGTGGGTCCTGGCGATCATCGCCCGCCCCTACACCTGGTGGCGCATCGGCCTGGTGGCGTCGATGGCCGGGGCGTTCCTGCTGGTCCTGGTGGTCCCATGGCTCCAGCACTTCTTCGCGCTGAAGCTGGTCGGCATGACCATGCCGTGGGTCGCGGTCGGCATCGCGGCGGTGGCGGCGGCCACCCTGGAACTCACGTGGAGATGGGTGGACCGCCGCGTTCCCGCATAGCGCCGGGTCTACTGCACGTCGACGAAGTCGCCCGTGGCGTTGACCGCCGGGGTGGTCGTCGTGCCCGCGAAGGAGTAGCGGAAGTAACCATCGGCCGACGCCTTGACCGTGGTCTTCAGCTCACCGGTGGAGTTCGACTTGATGGTCTTCACCGTCGTGTAGGTGCTGGAGTTCTTCTTGCGGAACTGCAGCTTCACCGACTGGTTGGTGTAGCCGTGGTACTTGTTGTCGTCCCAGTTGGCCCGGGACAGCTTGCCGGTGACGGTGATGGTCTTGCCCTTCTTCACCGGCTCGGGCGAGGCGTTGACCGTCAGCTTCGAGTACCGCTGGACTCGGACGGCTCCGAGACCGTCCTGGACCTTGGAGTCCTCTTCGCCCGCGATGGCGAGGCCGCCCGCGTTCCACGTGCCGGCCTCGTCGCTCGACAGGTCGCCGTCGGCGGGGCGAATGGTGATGACGCCCTTGCAGCTGAGCTTGGTCGACGAGGTGGCGGTGCAGGTCGCCGGGTCGTCGCTGATCAGCATGTTGGTCGCGGTGGCCCCCGAGCTGCCCTTGTAGATGAGCGGGCCGTTGGCGAAGTTGTCGGCGCTGGTGTCCAGGTCGGCGGGGTGCGTCAGGGTGTAAGTGACCGGGACCCTGACCGCGTTCGTGGTACCGACGACTATGTTCTTGCCGCCGTTCACCTTCATGTTCGAGAAGGTGACATCGAGATCGGCGGCGGCGGTGACGCCGCCGACGGTGGCCGCACCGAAGGCGGTCCTGCCCGACGCCCAGGGCGCGTCGGCGGCCTGCGCCGCCGGCACGGCGAAGGCGGAAAGGGCCAGGGCGCCGGTGACGGCGGCCACGGTGGCTCGGATGCGCATGCGTTCTCCAGGTGGAGAGGGGCCCCGGCGCTCGTCGTCGGCTCCTGGGGCCCAAGTGATCGTGGAGTCTGTTGACTCAGGTGATCAGATACGCGACGGATGCGCATGGTTGTGCGACGAGTGAAAACTTTGTGCGGAAGTTTTCACCAGCCGCCCGAGCCCCTTGAGCCTCAGTCGAACCACCGATCCCGCGCCAACTCCTCCGTCCGCGACGGATCCTCCAGCAGCGCCGCCACCTCGAACCGCCGCGGCCACTGCCCGGCCGCCCAGGCCAGACCCGCGGCCACGCCCTCCAGGGTGGCGGCGTGCAGGACGCCGTCGTTCGTCAGGCGCCAGTCGATCTCCACGCCGTCGACGACGAGTTCCTCGTGCTCGACGTAGGAGGCCGGGGTCAGCCGGCCGAGCAGCACCCGCACCGGCTCCGGTACGTCGTGCTCGACACCCTCGGAGCCGACCGCCCCAGTGACGGACTCGCTGAGGCGCCGCACCTGGAACAGCTCGGCCAGCTCGGCGGCCCGGGCGGGGCGGACCGGCAGCAGGGGGACGCCCGAGGTGAAGGGGAGGAGGTCGGGCGAGTCGACGACCACGGCCTCGGCCGCGTCCACGACCTCCACCCGGCCGTCGACGACCGCGCGCAGCTCGTCCGGCAGGGTCACCTGCTCGGGATCCAGATCCGCCAAGGCCCCGTACAGGGCGTGCAGCTGGGCGTCCGCCACCTCGCGCTCGGGATCGGCGAGCCGGTCGAGCAGCTCGGCGGCGCCGCCGGGCTCGTCCAGCAGCGCGGCGACGGACGTCCGTACGCCCAGCGCCCGCAGCACCTGTTCGTCCTCGAAGCCGGTGGCGTCGGCCTCGTCGTAGAGACCGCGCAGCAGCGGGTCGCCACCGGCGGCGCGCAGTCCGGCCGGGCGGCGGCCGTCGAGCACCGGGTTCCCGCGGAGCCACCACGCCGCGTACGGACGTACGACCTCGTGTGTCCCGTCGTGCAGCAGGATCCGCACGGGCTGGACGATGGCGTCCCGGAAGGGCGGCCGCGACAGCAGGGCCAGGGCCTGGGCCCACTTGTCCTCGTCGACCAGGTCCAGGTCCCGTACGGCGATGATCTCCGTGGCGACCGGCGGGACCGGGCTGTCCGGGAAGCGGTCGAGGATGTCCTCGCACCACACGTCGACGGCGTCCAGCAGGCCCGCGTCGTCGGGCTCGGCGAAGTCGCCCTCGCGGGGCTCCAGTTCGTCCGGGTCGAGGACGACGTCGGTGGCGCGGACGAGCGCGAAGTCCACCAGGACCCCGCAGGCCGCGAGCGGCTGCTCGCCCCACCGGTCGGCCAGTTCGGTGTCCACGGCGGCGAGTTCGCCCTCGCGCATCACCTGGGCGAAGGGGCCGCCGGGGAAGACGAGTTCGCAGGCGGGGGCCGGTTCGCCGTCCTCGTCGGGCAGGGCGAGGGCGCCGAGCCAGGGCTCGTCACCGGGCTCCAGGCCGGCGTCCCGGACCAGTGCGAGCACGGTGTCGGCCAGTTCCTCGGCGTCGAGGGTGTCCTCTTCCCAGTTCACCCCGCCCTCGTCGTCCAGGGACGCGGCGACGGCAGCCCTCACCTGCGGGGTGGTGAGCACGGCACGCGGGGTCGCGGGCAGGGCGCCGAGCTTCTCCAGGAGCGGGTGGGCGGCGTCCGGGTGGGCGACCTTCAGGCCGAGCCGGGCCAGCACCTCGGGGTCGATACCGGCGGCCTCCGCGCTGGGCAGGAGGACCTGCCGGGGGCCGATCGTCGTACGCCCGTCGGCAAGCGGCACCGGGAGGCCCGACAGCCGGTCGGGGTCCACCCCGGCGAGGCTGTCGTAGAGCCGCCGCCACCAGCCGGGGTCCTTCTCCAGCCCGGCCAGCCGGTCGATCGCGTCGGTCAGCGGGACGCGGGCGACGCCCAGGGTCCGCAGCTCGGCGCGCCGCTCGAGACCGCCGGGCAGCAGGGTGGGCAGCACCTCGGCGAGGACCCGGACGGTGTCCGCGCCCGCGCCCTCGACGATCTCGGCGTCCCGGGGCCGCAGGGACTCGGGCAGGTCGTCGTCCCCCTCCTGCTCACGGCGCTCGGCGGCGGGCGGGAGAAACGGCGTCCGCGGCAGCCGCTCCAGGATCGCCCGGCGCAGGGCGCCGTCCAGCTCGGCCTTGCCGAGCGGGCCGGGCACGAGGCCGATGATCCCGGCGGTCACGGGCCGCCAGTCGCCGAGGAGTTCGGTGTACGCGTCGGCCGCGCGCTGGACGAGGAAGTCGGTCAGCGGCCCGGGGGCGGCGTGCCGGCGGGTGGAGTCCAGCGGGAACGAGGCGATGAGCAGCGCCGGGACCCCGAGCGGCTCGTCGCTGGGCGTGGGGGCGTGCACGACCGGGCTGGTGCGGGGCCGGGCCGGGCTGCCGTCGCTGTCGACGGGCACGGCCCAGGTGACGGACCACCGCGGCCGCAGCCGCTCCTCGACGGGCCGGTCGGCGAGCAGCTCGGGGGTGAGCGGGCCGTGTGCGACGGCGGTCCGCCAGTGGGTGACGCCGCCCTCGGAGTCGTCGACGACGGTGAAGGCCCCGTCGGTGCGGCGGGTGAGGGTCCTGGGGCTCTCCCCGTTGACCTCCACGACGACCTCTTCGAGGCCGGGGAGGGCGAGCAGCAGCGCGTCGTCGACGGCGTGCAGCAGCCGCTCGGCGAGGTCGGCGGCGGGGTCGTCGCGCAGGGGCAGGATGACAGCGGTGTCGTACGGGGCGGGGGCGGTGCCCTCGGCGGCGAACGGCAGTCGCAGCAGCGGTACGTGCCCGTCACGCCGCCGGACCTCGTCCCCGAGTCCGGGGCTGTGCCGGGCGGTCTCGGCGGCAAGGTCGCGTGCCTCGGCGAGGGACCAGCGCACCCCGCCGTGCCGGCCGACGACGGCGGGCTCGTCGGTGACGGACAGGACGGCGGCGAAGCCGACACCGAAGCGTCCGACGGCCTGCTCCTGGGTCTCCCGTTTCGCCGACGCCCGCAGCGTGGACAGCGACTCGACACCGGCCGCGTCCAGGGGTGCCCCCGTGTTGGCGGCGACGAGAACGCCGTCCCGCAGGGTGAGCCGCAAGCGCCCCGGCACTCCGGCCCGGGCCGCGGCGTCGGCGGCGTTCTGGGCGAGCTCGACGACGAGCCGGTCCCGGTAGCCGCCGAGGACCAGGTCCTCCTCGGCGTTGGCGTCCTCACGGAACCGGGCGGGGCTGGTGGCCCAGGCGTCGAGGACCCCGCGGCGCAGGCGGGCGGTACCGAACGGATCGGCCCCCTCAGCGGCGGGCCGCACGAACTTGCTGCTCACGTTCCGTACCTTCTCCTCGTCGGCGTGAGGACGAAGGTACCGCCTGTGGAGCGGGGGGTGCGCGCCCGCCCGGCGCTACCGGCTCCGGAACGCGCGGGCCGCTACGAGTGGCCCAGTTCCTCCGAGTCCTCGTCCGCCGTCGCCGCCACCGAGCCCGAGTCCGGTGCCGGGCGCAGCGGGAACGGGTCGACCCGGGTCTCGTCGATGACCGGGGAGGGCGGCTGCGGGGGGCGGGGCATGACCGCGGCCTCGGAGTGGCCGCCGCAGCCGTAGGTGAGTGAGACGAGGCGGCCGTCGGCCGGGGAGAACTCGTTGGCGCAGACGCCGAAGGCCTGGCCGAGGGAGCCGCCGATGGGGGCGAGGAAGCCGCAGGTGACGCAGGCCGCCGGGGCCGACTGGGCCATGGGCGTCTTGGGGCCGAACGCCTCCTCCCAGCGGTCGGCCGCAGTGTACAGGCCGTAGCGGGACAGGACGCGGGCCCGGCGCATGCCGAGCTCCTCCGCCACTCCGGTGATGGAGCCGCGGGACGGGACGACCGGGAGGAAGCCGGACGGGGGGCCCGCGGCGACGTCCGCGTCCTCGGCCTCCACCAGGTCGGCCAGCTCGTGCGAGACGGGGGAATTCGGCGCCGGCTCGTCCTCTCCCGTGTAGCCGGGCTCCAGACGCAGGTCCTCGGCGTCCGTGGGCAGCAGATCGCCCGGCCCCATGTCGCCGGGGCGCAGCCGCTCGCTCCACGGCACCCACTCGGGCGCGAGCACCGCGTCCGGGCCGGGCAGCAGCGCCGCCTCGTCCACCGTGACGATCTTCGCCCGGGACGCCCGGGCCACCGTCACGGCCCAGCGCCAGCCCCGGTACCCCAGCTCCCGGCACTCGAAGAAGTGCGTGACAACGCGGTCTCCCTCGGAGACCGCCCCCACGTGCTCGCCGACGATCCCTGGCGCCGCGGCCTCCTCGGCTGCGGCGCGCGCGAGGTCGACGGCCTCGGCGCACAGGCGGTCAGGGGTGCGGCTTCGCGTTGTCGCTGCGCTCACAGGTATCGCTTCTCTCCATACGCCGTCTCACGAGTGCGCCACTCCCAGCGCGGGGGCGGACGGAGCGGACCGGGGGACCGCGTCGACGTCCTTCATCCATTTTGCGGGATGGCTGAGATACGCACGCTACCCTTCCGCCCCTCTTCACGTACACCGACGGTCCCATGACCCGACGACCGGGCAGTCATCCGACAGTCACCCCACAGGCCCTATACAAGCGGTAATGGCACTACCCACAGCCTTCTCGGGGCACTATGACGTCGTGGCAGCCGCGAAGACGCCCGTCAAGGGAAGCAGCCGACTGAGCGGACCGGGCCGTATGCGCGGCTCCCTCCGCGCGGTCGGCCGTGCCCTGCACTTCCCGGTGACCGGGACCGCCCGCGGCATCCGCAAGGCCACCCACGCGCACGGCGCCGGCGAGTCCGGCCTCGGCAAGCTGATCGAGCTGCACGGCGTGAACGGCGCCGGCGATGTCATGGTCACCGTCGCCCTCGCGTCGACCGTCTTCTTCTCCGTTCCCACCGACGAGGCCCGCGGCCGGGTCGCGCTCTACCTCGCCATCACCATGGCGCCCTTCACACTCCTCGCGCCGGTGATCGGCCCCCTCCTCGACCGCGTCCCGCACGGCCGCCGGGCGGCCATGGCCGGCGCGATGCTGGCCCGGGCGCTGCTCGCGATCGTCCTGTCCGGGGCGGTCGTCACCGGCGGTATCGAGCTGTACCCGGCGGCGCTCGGCGTGCTCGTCTCGTCGAAGGCGTACGGGGTGGTCAGAAGCGCCGTCGTGCCCCGGCTGCTGCCGCCTCGCTTCTCCCTGGTGAAGGCCAACTCGCGGGTCACCCTCGGCGGTCTCCTCGCCACCGGCATCGCCGCCCCGATCGGCGCCGGACTCCAGCAGATCGGGCCACGCTGGCCGCTCTACGGTGCCTTCGTGCTCTTCATCGCGGGGACGGTCCTGTCGTTCACGCTGCCGCCCAAGGTCGACTCCGCCAAGGGCGAGGACACCGCGCTGCTGGCCGCGGACGAACAGCATCTGCACGGCCCGCACCGCAGGCCCGTCAAACGCCCGGGGCTGCGCACGGTCGGCCCGGCCGTCACCCACGCGCTGGCCGCCAACGCCTCCATCCGCTGTCTCACCGGCTTCCTGATCTTCTTCCTGGCCTTCCTGCTCCGCGAGCACCCGGTCTCCGGCCAGAGCGCCGCCGTGTCCCTGGGGATCGTGGGCGTCTCGGCGGGCGCGGGCAACGCGCTCGGTACGGCGGTCGGGGCATGGCTGCGCTCCCGGGCGCCGGAGATCATCATCGTGACGGTCGTGGCGTGTGTGGTGGGCGTGGCGGTGCTGGCCTCGGTGTTCTTCAGCGCGGTCCTGGTGGCCTGTCTGGCGGCGATGGCGGGCTTCGCGCAGGCCCTGGCCAAGCTGTCGCTGGACGCGCTGATCCAGCGGGACGTGCCCGAACTGGTCCGCACCTCGGCCTTCGCACGGTCCGAGACCCTGCTGCAGATGGCCTGGGTGCTCGGCGGGGCGGTCGGCATCGTGCTGCCGCTCAACGGCCCGGTCGGGCTGGCGGTGGGCGCGGTGATCATCGGCACGGGGTGGCTGACGACCGTACGGGGGCTGATCGCCTCGGCCCGGCGCGGCGGTGCGACGCGGGCGCGCGTGGCGTAGCCGTACGGGCACGCCGTACCCCGCGTGGGCACTCCCGGTCGTGTGCCCGATAACCTTCGCCCATGAACACGTTGCAATCCGTAGTGCGACGCCGCCGCGCCGTCGCTGTCGCCGGTGTCGTATCCGCCGGACTGCTCGTCCTGTCGGCCTGCGACAAGCCGACGCCGATGGCCACGGTCACCGTGGGCAGCGACACGGTGAACTCCGAGGCCACCTGCGGCGGCGAGGGCGACGCCCTGAAGCCCGCCGACCTCACGCAGTGCCTGAAGGACAAGGGCATCAAGTCCATCTCGGTCGACCCGGACGAGACCGTGCGCTTCGGCGTCGACCCGGAGATCGCCGACAAGGGCTGGACGATCCTGATGAACGGTCAGCCGCTGACCGACAACAGCACGAAGACGTACCGCACCATCCCGGGCAGCGTGTTCTTCAACGCCCAGTACGGCGCGCAGGGCGACTCGACGCTGGTGTCCATCAAGGAGGGCGAGAAGGACACGTCCGGGCTCTGGAACTTCAAGCTCAAGAAGGACGCCTGATCGCTGCCGCTGGGCTGGGCAGGGTGCTGGTGGCCACCGCCGTTCCTGTGGAGAGGGACGCGGTGGCCCGGGCTTTCCACGGCGGTAGCGGCGTCGACGTGATCGACGCCGGTGTCGGGCCCGCCCTCGCCGCCGCCTCCACCGCCTCGGCTCTCACCGCCGCCGCCCTCCAGGGCACCCCCTACGACCTCGTCGTCTCCGCCGGGATCGGTGGCGGCTTCCAGCCGGAGGCGCCCGTGGGGTCGCTCGTCGTCGCCGACGAGATCGTCGCGGCCGATCTGGGGGCCGAGACGCCCGACGGGTTCGTGCCGGTCACTGAGCTCGGATTCGGGACCGTACGTCACCGGCCGCCCGGGGAACTCGTACGGCGGGTCGCCGAGGCCGCCGGGGCGCTGACCGGGGCCGTGCTCACCGTGTCCACCGTGACCGGGACGGCCGCCAGGGCCACCGCGCTGCGCGAGCGGCACCCCACCGCTCTCGCCGAGGCCATGGAGGGCTTCGGTGTCGCCGAGGCCGCCGGGGCGCACGGGGTGCCGGTGCTGGAGATCCGGGCGGTCTCGAATCCCGTCGGGCCGCGTGACCGCGCCGCCTGGCGCATCGGGGACGCCCTGGCGGCTTTGACCGAGGGTTTCGGGAAGCTCGGGCCCGTACTGGAGAGTTGGAACCGGCATGACCAGTGACCAGTTGCAGATCGCGTACTCCCCCTGCCCGAACGACACCTTCGTCTTCGACGCCCTGGCCCACGCCCGCGTCCCGGGCGCCCCCTCCCTCGACGTGACCTTCGCCGACATCGACGTCACCAACGGCATGGCCGAGCGCGGCGAGTTCGACGTGCTGAAGGTGTCGTACGCCGTGCTGCCGTACGTCCTCGACGAGTACGCGCTGCTGCCCTGCGGGGGTGCGCTGGGGCGGGGCTGCGGGCCGCTGGTGCTGACACGGGAGGCGGACGTCGACCTCACCGGGCGCACCGTCGCCATGCCCAGCGAGAAGTCCACCGCCTATCTGCTGTTCCGGCTGTGGGCCGCCGACACGCTGGCCGACGGGGTCGGCGAGATCGTCGTCATGCCGTTCCACGAGATCATGCCCGCCGTGCGGGACGGGAAGGTCGACGCGGGGCTCGTGATCCACGAGGCGCGCTTCACCTACGGGGGCTACGGCCTGCACAAGCTCGCCGACATGGGCGAGCACTGGGAGCACACCACCGGGCTGCCGATCCCGCTGGGCGCGATCATCGCCAAGCGGTCGCTGGGCGAGCAGAAGCTGCGGCTGCTCGCCGACTCCATCCGGACGTCCGTGCGCGCCGCCTGGGACGACCCCGAGGTGTCCCGCCCGTACGTCATGGAGCACGCCCAGGAGATGGACCCGGCCGTCGCCGACCAGCACATCGGGCTGTACGTCAACGAGTTCACGGCCGGTCTCGGCGAGGACGGCTACGCGGCCGTACGGGGACTGCTGACCCGCGCGGCGGCCGAGGGACTCGTACCGCCCCTCGGCCCGAACGCGCTGCGCTTTCCCTGAAGCCCCCGGGAGTCTCAGACGTCCAGCTGGTCGGCGACCGCCCGCAGCAGGCCGGCGATCTTCTTGCCGGAGGTGCGCTCGGGATAGCGGCCCCGCTCCAGCATCGGGGTGATGTTCTCCAGCAGGGTCGTGAGGTCCTGGACGATCGAGGCGAGTTCGTCCGGCTTCTTGCGCGTCGCGGCGGCGACCGAGGGGGTCGGGTCCAGAATCGCCAGGGACAGGGCCTGGTCGCCGCGCTGCCCGGCGACCACGCCGAACTCCACTCGCTGACCGGGCTTGAGCGTCTCGACTCCGGCGGGGAGGACCGAGGAATGGACGAAGACGTCACCGCCGTCGTCGCGGGAGAGAAAGCCGAAGCCCTTCTCGCTGTTGAACCACTTGACCTTGCCGGTAGGCACGTCTGTCCTCGTCCTCGTACTCGTCGGAAAACTGCTTCGGGAAACGGCTCTTGATAGCACTCGGGCGGGCCGCACGGACCCGCCGGTACCAAGGCTAGTGCTCTTCAGGCCGGTGACAAGACGTCACCGGGTTGTTCCTTCGGGCTGGGAACTACCCTGGTCGGGTGCGTGACAAAACCCAAACGAATTCCGCCGCGCCCGGTGACCGTCTGGTCCGTGCCGGTGCCATCGTCTTCTTCATCGGTGCCGTGGCCACACTGGTCACGGTCGCCCCGCTGTTCCTCGGGACGACGCCCTTTCCGACGTACATGTTCGGATTGAGCATGCTCATGGCGGTCGGTTTCCTGATGGCCGGCGCGGGAGTACTGCGTTCCGTGGCGGCCGGCCGGCGTCAGGCGCGCGCGGGCCGGTAGTCCGAAAGCCACCCGGGGAATTCCGTCAGATCCCCGAGGACGACGTCCGCGCCCGCCGCGCGCAGTTCCTCCGGGGAGCAGGGACCGGTGGCCACGGCGACGGACAGCGCGCCGGCCGTCCGGGCGCCGCGCACGTCCCCGACGTGGTCGCCGACGTAGACGGCCGCGTCGTGCTCGCGCAGCGCCTCCGCCTTCCGCTCGGCCCACAGGTCGCCGATCACCGCGTCGGGCTCCATGCCGAGGTGGGCGAGGTGCAGCTTGGCGTTGGGCTCGTACTTGGCGGTGACGACTATCGCCCGTCCGCCGGCCTCCCGTACGGCCGCGATGGCCTCGGCGGCGCCGGTCATCGCCGGGGTCGCGGCGATGGCGATCGACGGGTACATCGCGCGGTACAGGTCGGCCATGTCCGCGACCTCCTCGGCCGGGAACCAGTTGATCAGCTCATCGGCCAGCGGCGGCCCGAGCCGCGTGACCGCCAGATCGGCGTCGATGTACGTCCCCGTCCGCTCGGACAGCGCCTGGTAGCAGGCGCGGATGCCGGGGCGGGAGTCGATGAGGGTCATGTCCAGGTCGAAACCGACGGTGAGTGCCATATGGGCCATTGTGCCCAGGGCGGGTGACGGGCAGGCGTCCCCGGGGTGCCGGTTACTTCTGACGCTGGGAGCGCCAGACCAGGAACAGCGCCGACGCCACCGCCGCGCCCCGCACCACCCAGGGCCAGGTCTCGGAGACCGCGTCGTTCATGTGGCCCTCGGCGATCGGGGTGCCCCAGCGGCCGTTCATCCTGCCCCAGAGCCAGACCAGGCCCGACGTGAGGGCGAGCCCGGGCAGGACCATGACCGCCCACTTCGTCTCGGCCTGGGTCAGCCGGCGCGAGGCGTAGGCGATGAGCCAGCCGAGGAGCAGCACGAACCAGTTGCCGAGCACGGCGCCCGCGACGAGCAGAGCGGCGGCGGCGAGGAGCAGCGGGTTGCTCCAGCTGCCGCCCGGCAGCCGGGGCAGGCGGCGACGGGCGCCGGTCCCGGCCGCTTCCTCGACGGCCTCGACGGCCGGCTCGGTCTCCTCGGCGGCCGTCTTCTCCAGCTCCGGCTTCCTCGGCTGCGGTGGCTTCAGCAGGTCCGGCAGTTCCACGCCGCCCACGAAGCCCGGCACCTCCTCGCCCACGCCGAACGGGCTGCTGTCCACCCGCCACCAGTCGGGCTGGACGACGCTGTCCCCGAGCTCGTGCCCGGCGGCCAGGTGCGGCGGGGCCGGGCCGTCGGAGGGCGCCGGGTGCGACTCCCCGGCGGGCCGGGCCGGGCGGGGCCGGGGGACGACGCGCCGCAGGACCCCCTTCGGCCGTTCCTCCGGCTCGGCGTCGCGCTGCACGGGGACGGAAGCGGGGGCGGGGGTGGCGCCCTGGGGCGGGCCGCCGGTGCCGTCCGCTGCCGCCGCCACGACCTCGTCGGGGCTGCCCATGCGGGTCAGGATGCGGCGGACGGCGGCGGGCGAGTCCACGGTGGCTTTCGCGCGGCGCCGGTCGATCTCATTGCGCAGGTCCGCGACCAGGCGCATCCGGGTGGCCGAGGACAACTGCCGCTGCTGGGCCACGTCGCCGACACGGCTCAGATACTCGTAAACGACCTGGTCGCTCTCAATCCCCACGAAGTCCCCTCCGGGGCGGGTGCGTTGGCTGACGCCGTCGGACGACGGTATCGCGAGGACCGGCGGGTCGGCCAAAAGCCCGTACCGCGATCGGGGCCGGGGGTGCCCGCAGTCGGCCCGGCCGCCCGAGGCGACCCGCTACCGTGGACCGGATGAGCACCGAGGACAGGCCCCCGGCCCCCCGCTCCCTCGCCGAAGCGCTCCGCGCGCGGGGCGATGCCGCGCTGGGCGCGCTCCTGCGCAGCCGCCCGGACCTCATCACGCCCGTGCCGACCGACCTCACCCAGCTCGCGACCCGGGCCGGCACCCGCGCCTCGGTCGTGCGGGCCCTGGAGCGGCTGGACCGGTTCACGCTGCAGACGGCCGAGGCGCTGGCCGTGGCGGCGGACCCGGCGACGTACGGCGAACTGCTCGGGCTCACCGCCGGGGACGACGCCGACCCGGCCGTGGTCGCCGCCCTGCCGCACGCCGTGGACGTCCTGCGCGAGCAGGCCCTGGTCTGGGGCGGCGACGACCGGCTGCGGCTGGTCCGTACGGCGCGTGAGCTGCTGGCACCCGCGCCGCAGCACCCCTCGCCGACCGGTCTCGGCCCCACGGTCCAGGAGGCCACCGCCGGGATGTCCCCGGGGCGGATCCAGGAGATCGTCACGACGGCCGGGCTGGCCTCGACCCATGACTCGGTCTCCGCTGTGACCGCCCTCACCGGCCTGTTCACGGACCGGGCCCGAATGGCCGCGCTGCTCGCCGACGCCCCGGCCGACTCCCTGGAGGTGCTCGAACGCCTGGTGTGGGGGCCGCCGTACGGGCAGGTCACCGCGGACCCGGCGGCGCGGCTGCGCTGGCTGCTGGACCGGGGGCTGCTGCTGCCGACGGCGCCGGGGACGGTCGTCCTGCCGCGCGAGGTCGCCCTGCACCTGCGACGAGGGCTCGCGCACCGGACGCCCGAGCCCGTGCCGCCGGTGGTCGAGGCCACCGCCGCGCATCGTCCACAGGTTGTGGACAGTACGGCGGCCGGGCAGGCGTACACCGCGCTGGCGACCGTCGAGGAGCTGCTGAAGGACTGGGACGAGGGCGGGCCCGCGGTGCTGCGGGCCGGCGGGCTGAGCGTGCGGGACCTGAAGCGGACCGCCGTCGCGCTCGACGTGCCCGAGCCGGTCGCCGCGTTCTGGGTGGAACTGGCGTACGCGGCGGGCCTGATCGCCTCGGACGGTGAGGCCGACGAGCGGTACGCGGCGACCCCGGCCTACGACGAGTGGCTGGAGGCGCCGCCCGCCGAGCGCTGGTCGCGGCTGGCCACGGCGTGGCTCGCGGCGACCCGGACGGCCGGCCTGGTGGGCGGGCGGGACGCGAAGGACCGTACGTTGTCGGCGCTCGGGCCGGGCCTGGACCGCTCGGCGGCGCCCGAGGTACGGCACCGGGTGCTGGCGCTGCTGGCCGGGCTGCCGGAGGGGGCCGCGCCGGACGCGGAGTCGGTGCTGGCCCGGCTGCGCTGGGAGCGTCCCCTGCGCGGCGCGCAGCACGAGGACGACCCGCGCACCCGCCTCGCCCGGTGGGCCCTGTCCGAGGCGGAGCTGCTGGGCGTGACCGGCCGGGGCGCGTTGTCGGGCCATGGCCGGGCCCTGCTGGGACCGGCGGCGGCCGTGAAGCACCCCGAAGCGGAGCCCTCCGGATCGGCGGGTCCGGGAGACAAGCTCCCCGTCCATCACCACCACCATCGACCCGCCCCGGTCGCTCCCCTCTCCCCCGCCGAACAGGCCGTCGCCTCCGCCGCGGCGGCCCGGCTCCTCACACCCCAGCTGCCCGAGCCGCTGGACCACGTGCTGCTCCAGGCCGACCTGACGGCGGTGGCGCCCGGGCCCCTGCGGCGCCCGCTCGCCGACATGCTCGGAGTGCTGGCGGACGTCGAGTCCAAGGGCGGTGCCACCGTCTACCGGTTCACGCCCGGCTCGGTGCGGCGCGCGCTCGACGCCGGGCAGGCCGCCTCCGACCTGCACGCCTTCCTCGCCGCGCACTCCCGTACGCCGGTGCCGCAGCCGCTCGCCTATCTGATCGACGACGTGGCCCGCAGACACGGCCATCTGCGGGTCGGCGCGGCCTCGGCGTATGTGCGCTGCGACGACGACGCGGTACTCAACGAGATCCTGGCCGACAAACGGGCCGCCGGGCTGGGCCTGCGGCGGCTCGCCCCGACCGTGCTGGCCGCGCAGGCCGACCCCGCGGGCCTCCTCGAAGGCCTGCGGGCGATGGGGTTCGCACCGGCCGCCGAGTCCGCCGAGGGCGATGTGCTGATCACCCGCGCCCTCGCCCACCGCACTCCCCCGCGTACGGCGCCCGAGCCGGTGCCGGACGGCCCGCCGGTCCCCGACGACGTCCTCCTCGCGGCGGCGCTGCGCGCCATCCGGGCGGGCGACCTGGCCTCCACCACACCTCGCAAGCCCGGCACCGCCCCGGCGGTCAACGGCGAGCTGCCCCGCACCGGTTCCGCCGAAACCCTCGCCACCATGCAGGCCGCCGTCCTGACCGGCGAGGCCCTGTGGATCGGCTACGTCAACGCCGAGGGCACCGCCAGCCAGCGGGTCATCGCGCCCGTCCGCGTCGAGGGCGGCTTCGTCACGGCGTACGACCACACGGCGGACGAGGTCCGTACGTATCCGCTGCACCGGATCACCGGGGTCGCGGAGCTGGCCGACGACGCGGGCTGACTCCTCCTGGGCAGAAGCGTTGTCTCACCCGTTCGGGTGCACGACGGCGTTCATGCACGCCACGCCGGGGATGTCCCACCCTCGGGCGACGTTGCCGGGCGTGCCGCATCCCGCGCTGTGCCCGGGGGCAGCCACCGGGTGTTCCTGTGAGCACTGCCGAAAGGAAGTCCCAGCATGCGTGCTGCCCGTCGAGTCGCCGCCGTCCTGGCCACCGCCGCCCTGATGTTCGGAGGGCTCGCCACCCCGGCCGCGGCGGTCGGCATCGATGTCGCCGGCCTTGTCATCGAGACGCCGCAGATCTGATCCGCCTCCGCGCACCCGTCGGGGCCGGCCCCGTGTTCCGGGCCGGCCCGCGGTGCTGTGTCCCTCACCGATCAGCCCGTGAAAGGCCCTGCCGCCATGCGTGAAAAGCTTCCCGCCGTCGTCCTCTCCGCCGCCGCCCTCGTGGCCGTGCTCGCGCCCTCGGCCGCGGCGGCCCCGGCCGCGCTGCCGCTGCCGATCCCGGCGGCCCACGCCGAGTCCCTGGTGGGCGAGGGCGTCTCCGTCGAGGGCCCGCTGGTCAACACCATCAGTCTGTCCACGCCGCGGTAGCGCGGCGGGTCCGGTAGCTGTCGCCCTCCAGCCGGACGACCTCGGCGTGATGGGCGAGGCGGTCCGCCATCGCGGGTGCGGAGGCACCGAAGACCTCGTCCCAGCGGCCGAGCGGGCGGTCGCTGGTCACGATCAGCGAGCCACGCTCGTAGCGGTGCGCGACCAGCCGGAAGAACAGGCCGGCGGTGGCCGCGTCGAAGGGCGTGTAGCCGATCTCGTCGACGATCAGGAGGGGGTGTTCGTCGAGGGCGGCCAGCTCCGCGTCGAGCCGGCCGGCGGCCCGGGCCTCGGACAGCCGGGCGGCCCAGTCGGCGGCGGTCGCGAACAGCACCCGGTGCCCGGCCTGGCAGGCCCGCACGCCCAGGGCGACGGCCAGATGTGTCTTGCCGGTGCCGGTCGGGCCGACGAAGACCACATTGCGCCGGGCGGCGACGAAGTCCGCCTTGCCGAGCCGGGCCACGGTCTCCCGGTCGAAGCCACGGGGGTGCTGCTGGTCGAAGTCCTCCAGCTGCTTGCGGGCGGGGAAGCCGGCCGCGCGGATCCGGGCCTCGGCGTCCGCGTCGGGTTCCGGCACGGGGCCCGGCTCCGGCTGCCGGGGTGAGGGCAACGTGATCGCCGGGGTGTCCTGGCCCGGCCGCGGGAGCACGGCCTGCGGGTGCCCGGCCTGCGCATGGTCGGTGTGGGGGCGGTCGGTGTGTCCGCGATCGCTCTGCGCCGCCATCGGCCCCGACATGTACGCGAGGATCGCCGCCGAGGCGATGAACGCCATGTGGATCACCGTCCCCCACAGCAGGGAGTGGTGGGAGGTGTGGTGGACGTCCACGAACATCTGGAGCAGATGCACGGAGGAGATGCCCACGATCGCGGTGGCGAGCTTGACCTTCAGTACGTTGGAGTTGACGTGCGAGAGCCATTCCGGCTGGTCGCGGTGGCCCTGGAGGCCGATGCGCGAGACGAAGGTCTCGTAGCCGCCGACGATCACCATGATCAGCAGATTGGCGATCATGACGACGTCGACGAGCTTGAGCACGGCGAGCATCACATACGTCTCGGTGGCGTGCCCGCTCACGCACATCAGAATTAAGGTCCACAGCTCCTTGAAGAACTTGTAGACGTAGACGCCCTGCGCGGCCACCAGCCCGAAGTACAGCGGGGCCTGGAGCCAGCGGGTGGCGAACAGGGCGTATCCGAGCGTGGTCGTCGGCGTATTCTGCACGGTTCGCCATTCTTCGGGGAGACGGTGGAAAAACTGAATTCACACCACACGTTGGGATGAAAAGGCATTCTGTAGGACCGGTGTCGTTCCAGCAGCGCAGATCACACCCTCGGGGGGCGTCGATCAGGCACACTGGACGTTTGGCCGCAGAAAGGGTGCCGCGTGTGAATGGTCCGCTGATCGTCCAGTCCGACAAGACCCTGCTCCTGGAAGTCGACCACGAGCGGGCCGACGACTGCCGTCGTGTCATCGCCCCCTTCGCGGAGCTGGAGCGGGCGCCGGAGCACATCCACACCTACCGGGTGACCCCGCTGGGCCTGTGGAACGCGCGCGCGGCGGGCCATGACGCAGAGCAGGTCGTGGACGCGCTGGTGGAGTACAGCCGCTATCCGGTGCCGCACGCGCTGCTCGTCGACATCGCCGAGACGATGGACCGCTACGGCCGGCTCACCCTGTCCAAGCACCCGGCGCACGGCCTGGTCCTGACCACCACCGACCGGCCGGTGCTGGAGGAGATCCTGCGCTCGAAGCGGATCACACCGCTGGTCGGCGCCCGGATCGACCCGGACACCGTCGCCGTGCACCCCTCCGAGCGCGGGCAGATCAAGCAGACCCTGCTGAAGCTGGGCTGGCCGGCCGAGGACCTCGCCGGGTACGTCGACGGCGAGGCGCATTCGATCGAGCTGGCCGAGGACGGCTGGGCGCTCAGGCCGTACCAGAAGCAGGCGGTCGAGAACTTCTGGCACGGCGGCTCCGGCGTCGTCGTCCTGCCCTGTGGCGCCGGGAAGACGCTGGTCGGGGCCGGGGCGATGGCACAGGCGAAGTCCACGACGCTGATCCTCGTCACCAACACCGTCTCCGCCCGGCAGTGGAAGCACGAGCTGGTGCGGCGGACCTCGCTCACCGAGGACGAGATCGGCGAGTACAGCGGGACGCGCAAGGAGATCCGGCCCGTCACGATCGCCACGTACCAGGTGCTGACGACCAAGCGGAAGGGCGTCTATCCGCACCTGGAGCTGTTCGACTCGCGGGACTGGGGCCTGGTCGTCTACGACGAGGTGCACCTGCTGCCGGCGCCGGTCTTCAAGTTCACCGCGGATCTGCAGGCGCGTCGCCGCCTCGGCCTGACCGCCACCCTGGTCCGTGAGGACGGCCGCGAGTCGGACGTGTTCTCCCTGATCGGGCCCAAGCGGTTCGACGCGCCGTGGAAGGAGATCGAGGCGCAGGGCTACATCGCGCCCGCCGACTGCGTCGAGGTCCGGGTCAATCTGACGGACTCCGAGCGGCTCGCGTACGCCACGGCCGAGACGGAGGAGAAGTACCGCTTCTGCGCCACGACCGCGACCAAGCGGAAGGTCACCGAGGCGATCGTCCGCCGCTTCGCCGGGCAGCAGATCCTGGTGATCGGCCAGTACATCGACCAGCTCGACGAGCTGGGTGAGCACCTGGGCGCGCCCGTGATCAAGGGCGAGACGTCGAACGCGCAGCGCGAGAAGCTCTTCGACGCCTTCCGCGAGGGCGAGATCAGCGTGCTGGTCGTCTCCAAGGTCGCGAACTTCTCGATCGACCTGCCGGAGGCGACGGTCGCGATCCAGGTGTCGGGTACCTTCGGCTCCCGCCAGGAGGAGGCCCAGCGCCTGGGCCGGGTGCTGCGACCCAAGTCGGACGGCCACCAGGCCCACTTCTACTCCGTGGTCGCCCGGGACACCGTCGACCAGGACTTCGCGGCCCACCGGCAGCGCTTCCTGGCGGAGCAGGGGTACGCGTACCGGATCGTGGACGCGGACGAGCTGCTGGCGGACAGCTGAGACCGGCCGGTCCTTCCGTGGGGCGGGTCTGTCGGCTCACTTGCGGCGGACCACGCCGACCTCCTCGCCGTACTGTCCGAGGACGATCACGTCGAAGGCGGCGCCCGCGAAGACCTTGACGGCGCGCAGGGCGTCGCCGAGGCGGTGGCGGTGGCTGCCGGTCACGGCGGTGGCACCCGGCGGCCGGCCCGGTGCGGGGGCAGGGGAAAGGGTTGCTGCGCTCATGTCTCCATGGTGCGGTTTCGCCCGTAAAGCCCGCGTCGGTCCAGGGACCGAGTCCGCGTCCTCCGCTCGTATGACCTCGTACGCCGGCAACCCTTCCGGGTCGCCGGAAAACCGTTGGCGGTCGCCTTCCCCGCTCCTCTAGGATCTCCGCTCTTGCCCGCCTCCCCGAGGGAGCGCCGCCGACCGGACGGAAACCGGCCGGTATCTCACCGCCATTCCTTCCGCAGGTCCTCCGGAGGCACTCCCTTGTCCACGCCCGTCGACGACCCGCTCTCCCGTGAGCGCTCCCACCTCGCCTCGTCCCGTTCCGCCCTGCGCGCCATGCGCGAGGACGTCGAGGCCCTCGACATCAGCGACGTCACCGCGAACTGGGTCAACGCGGAGGCGCTGAACCACCAGATCGAGGAGCGCATCAAGGCCCTGGCCGACCTCAGCGACACCCCGCTGTTCTTCGGGCGGCTCGACTATCTGCACACCCCGGGCGCCGAGCAGGCCGAGGGCGCGGAGGGCGAGCGCTTCTACATCGGGCGGCGGCATGTGCACGACGCCGACGGCGACCCCATGGTGATCGACTGGCGCGCACCGGTCTCGCAGCCGTTCTACCGGGCCTCCAAGAAGGACCCGCAGGACATCGCGCTGCGCCGCCGCTTCGGGTACACCCGCGGCGACATCACGGCGTACGAGGACGAGCGTCTCTCGGACCCGGCCGAGGCGGCGAAGACCAGCCGGCTGCTCCAGCAGGAGATCGAGCGTCCGCGTGTCGGCCCGATGCGGGACATCGTCGCGACGATCCAGCCCGAGCAGGACGAGATCGTACGGTCCGGGCTCTCCGGCTCGGTGTGCGTGCAGGGCGGTCCGGGCACCGGGAAGACCGCCGTCGGCCTGCACCGGGTCGCCTACCTCCTCTACGCCCACCGCGAGCGCCTCGCCCGTACCGGCACCCTGGTCATCGGACCCAACCGGTCCTTCCTGCACTACATCGAGCAAGTGCTCCCCGCCCTGGGCGAGTTGAGCGTCCAGCAGGCCACCGTCGAGGACCTGGTGGCGCACGTCGAGATCAAGGGCACGGACGACGCCACGGCCGCGGTCGTCAAGGGTGACGCCCGCATGGCCCAGGTACTGCGCAGGGCCCTCTACGCGCACGTCACCCTGCCCACCGAGCCTGTCGTGGTCGTACGCGGCTCCCGCCGCTGGCGGGTCGCGCAGTACGAACTGGAGGACATCGTCCGCGAGTTGCTGGACCGCGGCATCCGCTACGGCGCCGCCCGCGAGGCCCTGCCGCAGCGCATCGCGCACGCCGTGCTGGTGCAGATGGAGCGGTCGGGCGAGGCGCCGGACGACCGGGTGCAGGACGCGGTGGCCCGCAACAGCGCGGTCAAGGCGGCGGTGAAGACGGTGTGGCCGGCCGTCGATCCGGCGAAACTGGTGCTGCGCCTGCTGTCGGACGCGGACTTCCTCGCCGAGCACGCGGAGGGGATCCTCGACGAGGAGGAGCGGAAGGCGATCCTGTGGGCGCGACCGGCGCGCAGCGTCAAGTCCGCCAAGTGGGCGGCGGCCGACGCCGTCCTCATCGACGAGGCCACCGACCTGATCCAGCGCACGCACTCCCTCGGGCATGTCGTCCTCGACGAGGCGCAGGACCTCTCCCCCATGCAGTACCGGGCGGTCGGCCGCCGCTGCACCACCGGCAGCGCGACCGTCCTCGGCGACCTGGCGCAGGGCACCACGCCCTGGGCGACCCGCGGCTGGCAGGAGGCGCTGACCCACCTGGGCAAGCAGGACGCGGTGGTGGAGGAGCTGACGGCCGGTTTCCGCGTCCCGACGGACGTCATCACCTACGCCTCCCGGCTGCTGCCGCACATCGCCCCGGGCCTCACCCCGGTCGTGTCGATCCGCGAGAACCCGGGCCACTTCGAGGTCCGGGAGGTCGCCGGGACCACCGGCGTGGTCGAGGCCTGCCGCGAGCTGCTGCGCAACGAGGGCTCGACCGGCCTGATCGCGGCGGACGCCCGGATCCCGGAGCTGGCACGGGCCCTGGCGGAGGCCGGGATCCCGTACCTGGGCCCCGGCGAGGAGACCACCCGGGAGACCCGCCTGACCCTGGTCCCGGCCTCGCTCGCGAAGGGCCTGGAGTACGACTACGTCGTGCTGGACGAGCCGCGGGCCGTGGTCGACGGCGAGCCGGACGAACGGACGGGGCTGCGGCGCCTGTACGTGGCGCTGACGCGAGCGGTGTCGGGTCTGATCGTCACGCACGCGGCGCCGCTGCCGCCGCAACTGGCGTGACCGCTCAGGTCGCGACGTAGCCACCGTCGGCGGCGAGCACCGCGCCGGTGATGTAACCGGCCTTGTCGGAGGCCAGGAACGCCACGGCCTCGGCGATCTCCTCGGGCTCGCCGGCGCGGGCGAGCGGGGTGTTCCGGCTGAACTCCTCGAACATCTCGCCCACCGTCTCGACGGCCATGTCGGTGCGGATCGGGCCGGGCGCCACGGAGTTGACGCGAACGCCCGCCGCGCCGAACTCGACGGCCCATGACCGGGTCAGCGCGTCCATCGCGGCCTTGGTGGCGTTGTAGACGGAGCCGACCGGGGTGCCGACCTGCCCGGCGACCGACGAAACGTTGACGATCGCGCCCTTCTTCCTGGCGACCATGGCCGGCACGAGCGCGGCCGTCAGGAAGTAGGTCGCACGGACGTTGACGTCGAACACCTGCTGGTAGCTGTCGAGCGGCTGCTCCGGGGTCGTCGAGAACGGGAAGACGCCCGCGTTGTTCACGAGCACGTCCACCTCGCCGACCTCCTCGGCGAGCCTGCGGACGTCGTCGATGTTCGCGACGTCCGCGACGACGAAGTGGCCCGTCCCGCCCGCCCGCTCGATCAGCTCGACGGTCTCCTTGCCGAGTTCGGCCCTGCGCCCGGTCACGTAGACGGTGGCACCCGCCTCCGCGAGCTTGACCGCGATCGCGCGGCCGATGCCCGACGTGGCGCCGGTGACGAGTGCCTTCTTGTCCTGAAGTTCCTTGGTTGTCATGTCTGCCAACCTGACCGCGCCGGATCGTCAGCGCATAATTTCCGCATATACGGCCTGGTCAGGTACAGCCTGGCCAGGTCGCGAGGAGGCCGCCGCGCGCAGCCTGAAGCAGAGGCTCACGAACCGCGGCAGCCGGTAACGGCCCAGTACGAGCGGCTCGATCAGGTGCACGCCCACGAGCGACTCCAGCACCAGCTCGATCTCGCCGGCGTCGGTCCCGGACATCTCCGCCGCCTTCTGACTGTCGATCACCTCGGCGCCCTGGCGGGCGAGGCACATGAGCATGTGCCGTTCCGGATCGCTCAGCTGCTTCTCGGCCGCGATCAACGGGGCCATCAGCGCGGCGCAGTCGGGCGGGATCACGTCGGCGAGCCTGCTTTCCCGCTCCATCTGCCGCAAGACCATCTCGATCGTCCAGTGCGGACGCGCGCTGAGCTTGCCGCCCATCACCCTGATCGGGTGCGGCAGTCGCGAAAGGCGCTCCAGCAGCATCTCGGCCTGCTCGGGTTCCGCGTCCACGCGTACCGGGCCGACGGTCTTGCGCAGGAACTCCCGCGCCTCCCGCTCGGCCAGCCCGGCGATCTTCAGCCAGGTCACCCCCGGCAGCTCGTGCAACCGGCGGACACTCGTGAGGATCATCGCCGAGCCGGACGTGGCGAGATCGCGTACGGCCGCCGCGTCCCGCACGTCGTCGACCACGACCAGGAACCGCTTGCCGCGCGCCTTCTCCCGCCACAGCGCGGCCTTGTCGCCGACGGGGTTCTCCACACCGACCGCGCGCAACAACTCGCCGGCGACGTCCCCGCCCCTGACGAAGATCTGCCCGTCCGGGAAGCGTCCTTTGACGAGGTGGCCGATCCGGATGGCCAGCGCGGTCTTGCCGCTGCCCCGCATACCGGTGATGCCCAGGGTGCCCGGCAGCGTCCGCAGAGCCCGCGCGATCTCCTCGGCGCGACCGGTGAAGTCGATCAGATCCGGCACCAGTTGCTCCGGCCTGCGCGGCAGGGTGAGGTCGCCGTCGAGGATCTGCGCGTGGACCCTGCGCAGCTCCGGCCCTGGTTCGAGGCCGAGCTCCTCGATGAGGAGTGCGCGCATCCGGTGGAAGTGGTCGAGTGCTTCGCCCTGCCTGCCCTCCAGGTAGAGCGCGCGCATCAGGAGGGCGCGCGGTCGTTCCCTGAGCGGGAAGGCGGCGACGTGTTTCTGCAGCTCCAGCACGTCGAGCTCGCGTTCGAGCCAGTCCTCCCGCGCCTTGATCCGGTGGTCGCCGAGCCGCACCCGTTGCGCGTCGAAGTAGGCACTCCGGAGGCCTTCCAGCGGCTCGCCGCGGCAGTCGTCGACGACCTCCGCCCGGACCGTGTACCCGCCGTCCCTGGACTTCAGGTTCAGCTCCGGAAGCGTCTTGCGGATCTTGTAGACGTACGTCCGCAGTGCCATCACCGCGCTCGGCGTCGGGTCGTCCCAGACCATGCCGATCAACTGGTCGTTACTCAGTCGGACGCCGTTGTTCAGCAGCAGGGCCGCCAGCACCGCCCGCTGCTGGCGCGGACCCAGTCCGACCTCCTCCTCGTCGCGCCAGGCTCGTACCGGACCCATCAGTGAGAAGCGCAGGCTCATGCAGCAGCACAACGCGGGGGCCCATGCCCTGCTTCCCCGTGTCCTGCCGGGAGGGTCACACGGGGGCGGCGTCCAGTGCGGTCCGCCACCGCGCGACGGCCTCCGCCGACACCGGCGCCTCCCAGCCCTCCGGCCGGGCCGCCCCGCCGATGTGGAAGCCGTCGACCCCGGCCGCCAGCAGCGTCGGCACATGGTCGAGCCGCAGGCCGCCGCCCACCAGCAGGTGCTGCTCGTACCCCGGCTCTCCTCGGCGGGCCGCCTCCGCGAGCAGTACGGAAAGCCCGTCGTCGACCCCGTCGGCCGATCCGGCGGTGAGGTACGTGTCGAGCCCCGGCATCCCGTCCAGCTGCTTGCGCAGGGCGTCCCGGTCGGCGGCCCGGTCGATCGCGCGGTGGAAGGTCCAGGGACAGCCGTCCAGCACCGCGACCACCCGCTCCACCGCCGCCAGGTCCACGCCGCCGTCCGCGTCGAGGAACCCGAGCACGAACTCCTCGGCCCCGGCCTCCCGCAGCTCGCCCGCCGCCCGGACCAGCCGGTCGACGTCCCCCGCGGCGAAACCGTCGGCGAGCCGGAGCATCACCCGCAGCGAGAGGTCCACGGACCGGCGGATCCCGGCGACGGTGGCGGCCGACGGGGTGAGCCCGTCGGCCGCCATGTCGGTGACCAGCTCGAGGCGGTCCGCGCCTCCCGCCTGGGCGGCGACCGCGTCCTCGACGCCGAGGGCGATCACCTCCAGGACTGCACGCTTGCTCATGGGGCCCCTTCGTCGGCGTGGCATCGGCGTTCGGACGCCTGACGGTCATGACAGGTCTAGTCCAATCACAGCCTACGCTGCCCAGTTCCGCCCCATCCCAAGCACCCGGAGGGCAGGCCTCACCCGAAGATGTTCAGCTCCTTCGCCTCCACCCCCGCCAGCTCGAACGCGGGCGCCCCGTCGACCGGCCGCCCCGCGTACAGCCGTACGAGGGTCGGCCCGTCCCCGATGAAACGCCCCGGGGGCCGCTCCCCGTCGCTCTCGCCGAGCCGCAGCGGCTCGTCCAGGTCGTCGAGGTCGGCGTGCAGTGGTACGTGCCCCCGCTCACGGGTGATCCGGGCGAGCAGCGCGAGCGCGTCCGGCAGCCCGGCCCCGCCGTACGCCCCCGGCTCACCGAGGGCCTCGCGCACGTCCCCGGCGTGCACCCACTCCCCGAGCGCGAGGCCGTCGAGCTTCCCGTCCGCCCCGGCGATCACGGCCCCGGCCTCGCCCATCCCGCGCTCCAGCTCGTCCACGACCTGCGCGTTGCTCCAGCCGCCCCGCTCGGCGATGTCCCGGTCGTTGGACTCCGGCGAGAACACCCCCTCCTCGAACCGGCCCTCCGCCACCCGCGTCAGCACGGACGAGCAGTGCGCCAGCACATCCCGCACCGTCCAGCCCGGACACGCGGCGACGGGCCGCGCGAAGTCCTCCTCCGCCCTGCCCCGCAGCAGCGGGATCAGCGCGTCACGCTCGATCGTGAGCAGCCGCCCGGGCTGCTCGGGGTCCCGTACGTCGTGCACATCAGCAGGAGTCGTCATGCACCCACGCTATGTGGGACGTCGGTGTCGGGCGAGGGCCCGTTGCGCCCGCCCGTGCGGCTGTGCGCCGTTGAGCGCCGGGCGTTTGTGTGGTGTCGTACGGTCCTCACCGACGGGAAGCAGGGGGCGCTCGTGGGGATGGACCCGTTACCGGAGTGGGGAGCCGCCGACGCGTCGCAGGTGACGCTGGAAGGCTTGCTGTCGGTGGTCGGCTCCGGGGCACTGGAGTTGCACGTCGCGCCGGGTGGGCTTGAGGTGCCCGTCTCCGGTGTCACGGTGCTTGACGCGCTGGAGCCCGGCGTCCGGCCGCGCGAACTGCTTCTCGCCGTCGGTGTCGACGCAGGGTCGGCCCACGCCGTGGACGTGGTGCGGCGGGCCGGAGCGGACGGCGCCGCCGGGGTGGTCTTCGGCCCGGGCACGGGGGAGGGGACCAACCCCGCGCTCCGGAAGACAGCCGAGGAAGCCGGTACGGCTGTGCTGGTCCGTACGTCCTGGTGCTCCTGGGACCAGTTGGTGGGCGTACTGAGGGCGGGGCTCGCCTCGGCGGGGCTCGCCCCTGGTCTCACCACGCCGGGCGTGCCCCTCGGTGATCTCAACGGGCTGGCGGACGCGGTGGCCGCCCTGGTAGGGGGCGCCGTGACGATCGAAGACCTGGACTCCCAGGTGCTGGCCTACTCCTCCACCGGCACCGAGGAGGACGTGGACGAGCTGCGGCGGCTGACGATCCTCGGGCGCCGCGTCCCGCCGTGGCGGGTCGACGCGATGCGGGAGGCCGGGTTCTTCCGGGCGCTGTGGGGGAGAAGCGATGTCCTCCACCGGCCGGCTCGTGGGGCGGATCCCGAGCGGCTGGTGGGGGCCGTGCGGGCGGGCGGCGAGGTGCTGGGGTCCATCTGGGTGGCGGCGGTGGGGGGCCGTCCCCTCGCCCCGAACGCCTCGGAGGCGCTGCGCGCGGCGACCCGGGCGGCCGCTCCGCATCTGCTGCACCACCGTACGCGCGGTGCGGACACCCGTCTCGTGGAGGACGCGGCTCGGGCGGTGCTGGAGGGGCGTGGACCCGCGGCGGTGCTGGCCGAGCGGGCCTCGCTGCCGGAGACCGGGAATTGCGCCGTCCTCGCCGTGCACGCCGGGACCGACCAGGGAGGTGCCGAGGCGTCACGGCTGCACGACGTGCTGGCGCTGCTCTGTTCCGCTCACGGCTACCGGGCCGTCGTCGTGCGGTTGAACGGAGCGATGCTGGTGGTGCTGGGCGCGCTGGACCGCGAGCGCGGGCGGGCGGAGGCGCAGGCGAAGGAGCTGGGGACGTCGGTGGCCGGGCAGGTGTCGGCAACCCTGGGGACAACCGTGCGGGTCGGCCTGGGCGACCTGGCCGGGGGGCTGGCGGAGCTGCCCGCGTCCCGCCGGTCGGCCGAGCTGGCCCTCGCCGCGCTGACAACGGCCGGAGGGACACGTGTGGTCGCCCGTACCGAGGATCTCGCGGAGACGGTCGGCCTCATGCAGGTCATGGACGCGCTGCGGACGGTGACGCTGCCGCCGGGGACCCCTGTGGCGCGGCTGGCGGCGTTCGACGCTGAGCACAGCGGGAGTTGCCTGCTGCGGACGCTGCGGGTGTACCTCGACCACTTCGGGGACGTGCCGACCGCCTCCCGCGCTCTGTGCCTGCACCCCAACAGCCTGCGCTACCGGATCCGCCGCATCGTCGAGGTCTCCGGGATCGCCCTGGACAGTCCGGACGCCCGGCTGTTCGCCGAGCTCCAGTTGCGGTTGCTCGACCGCGACGCCGACGGTGCCGCCGGTGCCAGTCACTGACCGCTCGGCCGGTCCCCCGTTCTTCGGCCGTCCGCACCATGGCTCGGCCCGGCCTTCGTCGTAGCGCACAACCGCGGTGCGGCCCGGCCCGGACCCTGCCCACGGCCCCGGCCCCCGCGCCGGCACCTCTGCCTTCTCCACGAAGACGTCTCCCCGGGGAGCTCGGCAGCCTGGGAACCAGCCCGGGTCCGCCGGGCGTCCGCACACGGCCCCCACGGGAGACACCATGACCGGCCTCACCGCCCCCGCCGACCGACGTGAGCAGATCCTGCGAGCAGCCGTACGGCAGGGACTGCTGGATCCCGAGCGGTCCCTGCTGGCCGGGTTCGTCGACCTCGACGGCGTCGCGGCGACGGTCGGCGGCCTGCGCGCGGCGTTCCCCGGCTCGCTCTCCGCCCTGCACGCCTTCGCGGCGAAGGCGAACAGCCTGGTACCCGTCCTGGCGGAGCTGGAACGCCACGGCATGGGCTGTGAAGTGGCGACGGCCGGCGAACTGGCCGGGGCACTCGCGGCGGGCTTCCCACCGGAGCGGATCGTGTTCGACTCGCCGGTCAAGCACCGTACGGACCTTGAACGGGCCCTGGACCTGGGCGTCACCATCAACGTGGACAGCTTTCAGGAACTGGCCCGCATCGACGCGATCCTCGCCGGACGCGCCCCCGTGTCGCAGCTCGGCGTACGCGTCAACTCCCAGGTGGGCGGGGGGAGCATCGCCGCGATGAGCACGGCTACGCGGACGTCGAAGTTCGGCATCCCCCTCTCGGACCCGGAGAGCCACCGAGAACTGCTCCGTGCCTTCCGGGAACGTCCCTGGCTGACCTGGGTGCACACGCACGCCGGATCGCAGGGATGCCCGCTGGACCTCATGGCCCAGGGGGTGGCGGAGGCCGTCGCCTTCGCGGAGGAGGTCAACCGGGCGGCAGGAGGGCCCCAGGTCACCGGGATCGACATCGGCGGCGGACTGCCCGTCAACTTCGCCGGAGACGAGGTCACCCCCGACTTCGCCACCTACGTCGCGCTGCTGGCCGAGCACGCGCCCGACCTGTTCTCCGGCAGGTACGCGATCGTCACCGAGTTCGGACGTTCGATCCTCGCGAAGAACGGCTTCATGGCCGCCTATGTCGAGTACACCAAGACGGCGGGTGGCCGGCCGATCGCCCTCACGCACGCCGGCGTGCAGGTCGCCACCCGGACGGTGTTCGCCCCGGAGTCCTGGCCCCTGCGGATCACCGCGCACGACCCGACTGGCCGGGCGAAGCACGGCAGCCTCGTCCGGCAGGACATCGCAGGCCCGGCCTGCTTCTCCGGCGACCTGCTGGCACGCGACCGCGCACTGCCCCGGCTGGAACCGGGCGACATCGTCCTGCTCCCGGACACCGGCGCCTACTACTTCTCGACGCCGTTCCACTACAACAGCCTGCCGGAACCGGCCGTGTACGGCGTGCGGGTCGGCGCGGACGGCCAGGTCTCCTTCGACCTCTTCCGACCGGCCCAGGACCCCTACGAGGTACCGGCCCCGGCGGCCCGGACCGCCGCCGTGCCCGCCCCCCGGCCCAGCGGCCTCGTCCGTCGCTGACGCCCACGAGAGACAGCGAGGAGCACCACGGTGGAACACGGAAACCGCACCAAGGGCGACGGGAACGGGCCCCTGCTCAGTCAGCGCGCCGCCGTGGTGTTCCTGCTGGCCGCGCTGGTCGGCATCGGTGCCGCCGTCCTGTCGTGCCTGGCCGGCAACGTCTGGCCTGTCGCGGTCGGCGTCGGCTGCGGTGCGAGCGCCGTGGCCGTCGTGCTCTTCAACGAGATCATCGACTAGCGGACCCATGAGGATCTTGGGGTTCCGGCCCCGTCGGCGGAGAATGCACCCATGGCCGATCCCGACACCCTGCGCACCCGCTTCGCCCGCGCCCTGGAAGGAGCCCGGGGCCCGGCCGGCGGCCCCGACCCGACGCCGTACGCCGACAACCTGCTCACCCGCTGGCAGGAGCCCCAGCGCCGCTACCACACGGTCGAGCACCTCACGGCGGTCCTCGATCACATCGACGTACTGGAGCGGCACGCGCACGACCTGGACGTGGTGCGGCTGGCCGCCTGGTTCCACGACGCGGTCTACCTCCCCGACCGCTCCGAGAACGAGGAACGCTCCGCCCGACTCGCCGAACGTGCCCTGACCGAGGCCGGACTCCCGGAGGGCAAGACCGCCGAGGTGGCCCGCCTGGTCCGCCTCACGGTCAGCCACGACCCCGCAGACGACGACCCCGACGGCCAGGTCCTGTGCGACGCCGACCTGGCGATCCTCGCCTCGCCCCCGTCGGCGTACGCGGCCTATACCGCCGCCGTCCGCGAGGAGTACCACTTCGTCCCGAACGACGCCTTCCGCACGGGCCGCGCCACGATCCTGCGCCAACTCCTCGCCCTGCCGAAGCTGTTCAGGACCCCGCACGGAGCGAAGGAGTGGGAGGCGACGGCCCGCTACAACCTGCGGTCGGAACTGGAGCTGCTGGAGGATTCACCCTCCGGACCGGCCTCCGGGTCCTAGGGTTGGCCCCAACGCACCACAGGGAGGGGACACGCATGGACAACACCACCGAGCCCGAGGTCATCGAGCCGAGCCTGCCGTTCTGGGTCACCGTCAGCGAGGAGGGCGACGACGACTCGATGGGCCTGTTCGGCAACGGCGGCGGCGAACCGGCCCTGCGGTCCGTCCCGCTCGGCCCGCTGCGCAAGAACCTCGCCGAGACCGTCGACGCCCTCCAGCAGCTGTTCGAGGACGCCGCGGCCCGGGGCGGCACCCTGCCGCTCGCCGAGGCCCAGCTGTCGTTCCAGGTCACCGCGAGCGGCGGCGTCCAGCTCCTCGGCACCGGCCAGGTCCAGGGCACCCGCGGACTGACGCTGGTCTTCAAGCGGCCTTCCTAGCGCCTTCCAGGCACTTCCGAGAACTTCCGCAGGGGACGCAACAACCCCTTTGTGAACTAAAGTTGTCGGACGAACGGCCGAGGGTCAGGGGGACGGCATGAGCGGCAGCGCGGCGAACGGAAGCAGTACAGCCAAGACGGCCTGCCCCGCCTGACCCGCCGCGCATGCCCCAGCACAAGGTCCAGCACAAGGCCCTGCTCATCGGAGCGAGCGACTACGACGACCAGCGCATCCAGAACCTGCCGTTCGTCCGCGACGACCTGCAGCGGATCCGGGACGTACTCATCGAACGCGGCTTCCAGGCAGCGGAGATCGTCGAGAGCAAGCGCGGCATCACACCGAACACGGTCAACGGCCGCATCCGCGCCTTCCTTCGCGACGCCGGCCCGGGCGACACCCTGCTGATCCTGCTCAGCGGACACGGCCAGCACTTCGAGGGCAAGGACTTCCTGATCCCAGAGGACGCCACCTTCGATGTCGGGGTCTTCGCCGACAGCTGCATCGAGATCGGCTGGGAGCGGGAGCTGGAGGACTCCCCCGCCGGCCATGTCGTCTTCCTCGTCGACGCCTGCCGCGAGGGCATCGACCGCGACACCATGGCGGCGCTGCCCGGCGTCCAGCCCTGGCCCCGGCGCAAGGTCGCCGACGCGCTGCGCCGCAAAGTGGCGTACGTGCACGCCTGCAAGGCACCCCAACTGGCCCTGTTCGTAGGCGAGAAGGAGACGGTCCGGCCGGGCTTCGACCCCGGCACGCAGCCGGGCGAGTCCTTCAGTCTCTTCTCCCGCGCCCTCGCGGACACGATCGCGGCGGACCCGCACGCCCTGCGCCTGCGCGAGTTCGCGGCGCGGGTGCAGAAACGGGTCGGGGAACTCCACCGCGCCTACGGCAAGACACGGCCCGTGCAGGAGGTCACCGTCGTCACGGAGACCGCGGCCACCCCCGGCGGCGAGGACTTCCCGCTGCTGCCCGGCCCCGACCGGCGCACCGAGGCGCACCCGTGGATCCGTTCCGCCGAACAGCACCCGATCTGGCAGCGCACCCCTGACGGCCCCGCCCGCCGGCACCTCCAGGAGACCTGTGCCGCCCTGGCGTCCCGGCTGGCCGCGGCGTACGAGAGCGCGGCCGACGCCCTGCGCGACGACCCCTGGCACGATGCCGAACTGGCCCGGCGCACCCACGTCAGACTGGACTTCCTCACCAGCCGGCTGGCCGACAACGTCGCTCTGTCCCCGACCGAGGCCGCGCTGGCGGTCCTGCTGCCCCTGGTCGAGCAGGCCTTCTGGACCCAGGAGGCGGCACAGCGCGTCGGCGTACTCGCCACGGACCGGTGCGCCACCGGCCCCGACCACACCCGCTTCCGCAAGTTCGGCCAGGGCTTCCCGCGCCTCAAGCGTCGGCTGCGCACCCTGCACGATCAGACGGCGGCCCGCGACTCCGTGAAGCGGATCCGCTGGTGGCTCTTCCACCGCTGGCTGATCCAGCAGCCGGAGCTGTACGCGGCGGAGAAGCTCAAGTCCCTCCTCGGCGAGGTGACCGGCGGCTCCGACCAGCCGCCGTGGGTGACCGACGCACTCTCCGCGGACCGTCTGATGCGGCTGCTGAAGGAACACCGCACGGCCCCGTTCTCCGTCCGCCGGGCCGCTGTCGGCCGCCCTTCCGGCGTCCTCGACGACCACGACGTCATCGCCGCCACCACCGGCGACGAGCACGAGGTGCGCCCGCCCCTGGTCTCCGCCCTGCTCAAGGCGGCCTACGCGATGGCCGTCGACCCCGTCGACCTGCCCGAGATCGTCGTGGAGCACCTCGGCATCTACGACAGCGTCGACCTCGGCGAGCTCATGGTCACCGTGCGCCGCTCCGACTGGCGCCACTCCGGCGTCGGCCGCTCCCTGAACGCGGTCTGCACCCACCCGGCCGTCCAGATCGCCCTGCGGGAACACGCCACCCGCGTCGACACCCTGCTCCGCGAGATCAACCGCGACGACAACCCCGCCCTGGCCCCGCTGGGCGCCCTGCCGCCCTACGCCGACGGCAGCCGGGTCCGCCTCGACGGCAACACCCCCGACCAGCTCTCCGACGGCATCCGCTTCCAGCTCGCCGAGGACCGCGTCCAGGAACTCCTCATGGGCGAACAGCTCTACGGCGACCGCGAGCTGGCGGTCCGCGAGCTGTACCAGAACGCGCTGGACGCGCTCCGCTACCGGGACTGCCGCACTCAGTACCTCCAGCGCACGGGCCGTCCGACGGCGTCCTGGGAGGGCCGGATCGAGTTCGTCCAGGGCGTGGGCTCGGACGGCCGCCCCTACCTGGAGTGCCGCGACAACGGCATCGGCATGGGCCTCACCGAACTCGGCAGCGTCTTCTCCCAGGGCGGCACCCGCTTCGTCGACCTGCCCGAGTACATCGAGGAACAGGTCGCCTGGAGCGAACTCCCGGAGCCCAAGCTCCGGCTGTACCCCAACTCCCGTTTCGGCATCGGCGTCCTGAGCTACTTCATGCTGGCCGACGAGATCGTGGTCCGCACCTGCCGCATGGGGCGGGACGGGCGGCCCGGGCGGTTGCTGCAGGTGACGATCGCGGGGCCGGGGAATCTGTTCCGGGTGGAGGATCTCGGGGAGGGCGACGCGTCGGGGACGACCGTGCGGCTGCTGCTGTCGCGGCAGGGGAAGCGTGTGTCGTGTGTGGAGGCGTTGCAGCGGTTGCTGTGGGTGGCGCCGTATAGGACTTCGGCGGTGCATGGGTCACGGGAGTTCGGGTGGGCGCCAGGGGAGTTGTCCCGTACGGCCCTTGAGATCGAGATGTCGAGACTGAAGCCAGGACCCCGCGTCAAGGATCCTGTCTGCCTCGCGTCCGGCTCACCCGACCTCTGGTGGATCGACCGCCAGGGCATCATCCTGTCCGACGGCCTGTTGACCGAACCCGAACCGTCATTCCAGCTGGTGCACCAGTTTCCTTACGGCATCGTCCTGAATCTGCACGGTGAGCATGCGCCGGTCCTCACCGTCGACCGCAAGAAGGTGCGTTCTTTCGACGGCGATCACGTGAGGGCGGTCCTCACCGCCGCGGCGCCGAGTCTGACCCTCCCGGATCTTCCCCTCCCGACCCACCCGTGGCTGACGCAAGCCAGCTCGGTCGCGATGTGGTTCGGCGACCTCGTGGCCCGGCATGCCCAACTGGCCGATCTGCCATGGCGGATCGGGAACGCCTCGATGTCTTTCCGTGAAGTCGGCTACTTCCTCCCCGACATCGACCTGATCCCGCTGGTGACCGGCAGCTACACACCGGAACGACAGTCGGTCCAAAATGCCCGTTTCTTTGCCACCATGCCGCCGAGTGTGCTGCGTTGGCGCCTGCGGGCGCTGTACCGCGCGGGTCTCGGCGGCCCGGTGTCACTGCCCGAATCATGCCCGTCCGACGAGTTGTGCGCCCGGCCCTCCGACCTGTCGCTGCTCACCAGAGGCAGGCGAAGGCGTTGGGACAGGGCGTACCAGGACTGGACGACTGAGCGGGTCGGCCGGCATCCCGCGTTGCTTCTCGGTCTCCTCGTCGATTGGCACGATCCCGCCCGGCCGCTGGGCGTCGGCGAGGTCTTCTCGCTGAGCCTCCGGGTGGAGCGCGCGCCCGCGGAGGTCGCCGACCGGCTCGCCGCTCTGGGGTACCAGGTCGAGTCCTTGGACGACTGCCTCGACGTCGGCTACGACGATCTTCCGCTGCTGCGACCGATGGGCTACCCGTCGGGCTGGCTGGCTCCCGGCTCGGCGCTTTCGGGGCCCCAGGTCTGTGTCAGTGCCGCGCGCCGTGCCTGTTCCACGGCGCAAGCCGCGCGGCGTCTGCGGGAGCTGGGCTTCACCGTGCCGGATGACCTGCCGGTCCGTGAGCACTGGACCGAGGAGGAGCGGGGCATCCTCACGAGCTTGTGGTCGTCGTGCGCCGGCACGCCGTCCCCAGAGGAGGCTCTGCGGATCTCCCGGGCGCAGTTGGTCTCGGTGGCCCATGGGTCGGATGCGACGGTCCTCCGCGCCTCGGAGTTCCTGTCCGGGCTGGGCTTCCGACTGCCCCCCGACGCCACGGACGGCCCCGAACTGACCGAGGACGACCGGTCGCTCCTTGTGTACAACGCCCAACGTCCGTGGGTGGACCGGGAAGTATCACTCCTCTACATGACGGCTGTGGCACGCCATCTCCACAGGCCCGTCGCCGACGTCGCGGCGCGGCTGGAGGAACTGGGCTACGCGGTGGCGTCCGTCCCCGACGAGGAAGCTCAGCTGCCCTCCCCGACTGAGACCGCTCTCGTGAATGCCAGTCTCACGCTGCACACGAACGGTCCCTTGAGCGTGTTCGAAGTGGCCTACGGAGCACGGCAGGCGGGTGTCCCCCTGCCCGAGGCCGTCTCCATCCTCGCCAGATGGGGCTACCCCTGCGCGGTCACAGCCGTGACCCTTTCCCACGCCGACGACATCGACAGCATCATCCTGAGACACCGCCCGTACGCCGACCCCGCCACCTACGGCCAGGTATCCCCCGCCGCCCTCAAGGCCGTGGGCGGCCGAGCCAAGGCCCTCACCGACTTCGGCTACGACGTCGTCCCTCTGTCGGAAAGCGACGTCAGAGAACTCCAACTCGAAGAAGTCCTGCTCCACACGCTCACCGGGCTGACAGCCTGGCCCTTCACCCCCCTCCCCGACGACCCCCCGCTCTCCCTCGTCACCCTGGCCGTAGTAGCCCTCTCAGCCGCCAAGACCCTCCGCGAAACCGCCCTCAAGGCCACCGAACTCGGCATGCGTCACGAGATCGAGGACTGGTTCCCCACCCCGGAAATCCCGTCGCCCCAGCCCCCCACCCCCTCGTAACCTCCCCACCATGTGGACAACGGGCGCGGAACAAGTGGAGCAGGCCGTAGGCGAGTGCGTGGGCCTGCTGGGGGACGTCACCGACCGGGACTGGGAGGGGTCAGCGGCCGGGCGGCTCGCGTGGAGCTGCCGGGAGACGGCCGTGCACATCGCGCAGGATCTGATCGCGTACGCGGGGCAGTTGGCGGGGCGGGAGCCCGATGGGTACACACCGTTCGAGCTGTCGCTGGAGGAGGGGGCCGGCAACGCGGATGCGGTGCGGGTGATCAGGACGACGGGGGCCCTGCTCGCCGCCGCGATCCGGACGACGCCACGGCAGGTGCGGGCCTTCCATCCGTATCCGTTCCGCAGCGCGAACCGTGAGGGGTTCGCGGCGATGGGCGTGGCCGAGGTGCTGCTGCACACGCACGACATCGCCGAGGGGCTGGGCGTGGCGTACGAGGCGGACTCCGGGCTGTGCGACTTCGTCCTCAGGCGGATCTTCCCGCATGTCCAGCCCGGCCCGGCCTCCTGGCAGACCCTGCTGTGGGCCACCGGCCGGGGTGAGCTGCCGGGGCGGGCGCCCGTCACCGAGTGGCGGTGGAACAACAACCTGGTGATCGACACCGAACGGCTCACCCTTGAGGGCGTCACCCCGGCGGTGGCCCACGACCTCGCCACGGACGGCGACGCCGGCTGCTTCGAGTGGCTCGGCGGGAGCCCGGCCGAGGGCACCCGGGTGGGCGCCGGACTGATGTTCAAGCAGTACGAGGACGGGGTCCACCGCCCGGAGTGGACCATGTACGTGCTGGTCCGCCGCGAGGACGACCAGGCGCTCGGCGCCATGGGGTTCCACGCCGTTCCCGACGAGGCGGGTCGGGTCGAGATCGGCTACGACCTGGTCGAAGCGGCCCGCGGGCACGGCTACGCCACCGAGGCCCTGCGCGCGCTGTCGGCGTGGGCCCTGGCCCAGGACGGCGTACGGGCCGTCGTCGCCAACGTCGAGCGGGACAACACGCCCTCGCGGAACGTCCTCACCCGCGCCGGCTTCACGGCCGTCGCGGAGGACACCGAGCAGGTGACCTACGAGATGACCGACCTGCGAGGTGAATGACCTACGAGGTGAATGGCCAACGAGGTGAATGGCCAACGAGGTGAATGGCCTACGAGCCGGGTGAACCCGGCGAGCGGTAGAGGCCTTTGGGCCGCCGCAGCCCGGCCCCGTGCAGCAGCCGCACCACCTCGCGGCTGCTGACCTCCACGGCCCCGGCGCCCACCGCGTCGGCGTACCGCTGGGCGGGGATGTCGTAGTGGTCGCGTTCGAAGGCCCGCCGGGGCACGCCGAGGCGTTCGGCGAAGGTGTGCAGTTCGTCGTACGAGACGTCGCTGATCAGGTGGGACCACATGCGGCCGTGCCCGGGCCAGGCCGGTGGGTCGATGTAGATCGTCACCAGGGCCTCACGAGGACGCCCCGCCGAGGGCCTCGCTCAGCGACCCGACCGCCGCGACCTTCACGCCCGCCTCGCCGCACACCCAGTGCGGGTCGGCCCCCAGCACCGGGTCCACGTCCAGCGCGTGCGGATCGCCGGTGCCGCACACCGGGCACAGCGGCCAGCGGCCGTACTGCTCCAGCAGGGCGTCCTGTACGTCCTGCGCGACCAGACCCGCCACGTACGGCGCACCCTCCGGCCACTGCTCGACCCACCACCGCCGCTGTGTGACGGCCTCCTCGACCAGGGACACGACATCGGCCTCGGCGACGCGTCCCGCGACGAGGTCGGCCAGTACCAGGGCACGCGCGGCGTGCAGCGTCTGCTCCAGGGGGGTGATGGGCTCCATGCCCCCCATTGTGCGCACTCTTGACCCCGGCACCGAGCCGAAAATATCTTTCAGTGGTGACCAGCAGAGTGAAGGAAAGTTTCGTCGGCGCGCTCGGCACCCCGCCCGCACCCGCCGCCCTCGCGGCCAAGGTCCGCACGCTGGCGCCGTCGATGACGCGTTCCATGCAGCGTGTCGCCGAGGCTGTCGCGGGCGACCCGGCCGGCTGCGCGGCCCTCACGGTCACCGGCCTCGCCGAACTCACCGGCACCAGCGAGGCCACCGTCGTACGCACCGCCCGGCTGCTCGGCTATCCGGGTTACCGGGACCTGCGCCTCGCCCTCGCCGGCCTCGCCGCCCAGCAGCAGTCCGGCCGGGCCCCGGCCATCACGACGGACATCGCGGTGGACGACCCGATCGCCGACGTGGTCGCGAAGCTCGCTTACGACGAACAGCAGACCCTCGCCGACACCGCCGCCGGCCTCGACACCGTCCAGCTGGGCGCCGCCGTCACCGCGCTGGTCGCGGCCCGCCGCACCGACGTGTACGGCGTCGGGGCGTCCGGCCTGGTCGCTCAGGACCTCACGCAGAAGCTGCTGCGCATAGGGCTGATGGCCCACGCCCACAGCGACCCGCACCTCGCCGTGACGAACGCGGTGCAACTGCGGGCGGGTGACGTGGCGGTCGCCATCACGCACTCGGGGTCCACCGGGGACGTCATCGAGCCGCTGCGGGTCGCCTTCGAGCGCGGCGCGACGACGGTGGCGATCACCGGCCGCCCGGACGGGCCGGTGACGCAGTACGCCGATCACGTCCTCACCACGTCCACCGCGCGGGAGAGCGAACTGCGTCCGGCGGCGATGTCGTCGCGGACCGGTCAGCTCCTTGTGGTGGACTGCCTGTTCATAGGGGTGGCGCAGCGGACGTACGAGACGGCGGCGCCGGCGCTCTCGGCGTCGTACGAGGCGCTGGCCCACCGGCACCGTTCCTGAGCCGGAAAGACGCGGGAAGACACAGAAGGACACGAAAGAGCCGTCATGACCTCCACCTCCGACCCCCGGCACCTCAGAACCGAGCTGGAGTCCCTGACCACCGAGGCCTTCCGGCCGGAGCTCGCGGACATCGACCGGCTGCCCACGCTCGACATCGCGCGGCTGATGAACGGCGAGGACGCCACCGTGGCCGGGGCGGTCGCGGCACGGCTGCCGCAGATCACCGCCGCGATCGACGCGATCGCGGAGCGCATGGCCCGGGGCGGCCGCCTCGTCTACGCGGGCGCGGGCACGGCGGGCCGGCTGGGCATCCTGGACGCCTCCGAGTGCCCGCCCACGTTCAACACCGACCCGGCCCGGGTCGTCGGCCTGATCGCGGGCGGCCCGGCGGCCATGGTCACCTCGGTCGAGGGCGCGGAGGACTCCCGCGAGCTGGCCCGGACCGACCTGGAGCCCCTCGGCCTCACCCCCGACGACACGGTGGTCGGCATCTCCGCCTCCGGCCGCACGCCCTACGCCATCGGCGCGGTCGAGTACGCCCGCACCCGTGGCTCCCTCACCCTCGGCCTCGCCTGCAACCCCGGCAGCCCGCTCGGGGCCGCCGCCGACCACGGCATCGAGATCGTCGTGGGCCCCGAACTCCTCACCGGCTCCACCCGCCTGAAGGCCGGCACGGCACAGAAACTCGTTCTCAACATGCTCTCGACGATCACGATGATCCGCCTGGGCAAGACCTACGGGAACCTGATGGTCGACGTCCGCGCCTCGAACGACAAGCTCCGCGCCCGCTCCCACCGCATCGTCGCCCTCGCCACCGGCGCCGAGGACAAGGAGATCGAGGACGCCCTCCTCGCCACCGACGGCGAGGTCAAGAACGCGATCCTCACCCTCCTGGCCGGTGTCGACGGCCCGACGGCGGCCCGCCTGCTGGAGGAATCCGACGGCCATCTGCGGGCGGCGCTCGACTCGCGTTCCTAGGGCGCGTTTCGAGTCGTGATCAAACGGGTTCGGAAGGGCGGGGCATGCCCTGCCGTACTCTGCGAGCCATGACGCGCTACGTGGTCGATGCCAGGACCTTGCTGCACATAGTGTCGACCGGCGTGCGGATCAGCCCCGATCACCAGCTCGTCGCACCGAATCCGGTGCGCTCGCAGGCACTGTCGCTGCTGTTCGAACAGGTCGGATGCGGCGACCTCGACGAGGTCGAGGCGTTGCGCATACACGAGCGCCTGACCGAGGTGAAGATGCGGCTGCTCGGCGACCGAGTCTCCCGTCGCACAGCCTGGCGGATCGCCCGGGAGCAGGGGTGGGACGCTATCGGGGACGCCGAATATCTCGCCGTGACGCGGCTTCAGGCCGATGCGCTGGTCACGATCGATGAGGCGTTGGCTCGTCGGGCGGACGGCATCGTTCCCGTGGCGTCGCTCGACGCCCTGACTTGCCCTTGAGGCGCTCGCGCTCACGGGGCGACTCGTTGACCACGACTCGATGAGCGCCCTGGGCCGTGTCCGCAAAGTCCCGCCTGCCCCGCCCTCCGGGCGGACGACGGGACTTTGCGGACACGACCTAAAGGGTGTTGCAGAAGGCTTGGTGGCGGGCATGGCTGAGCAACGCCTGACGTGCTGTTTCACCCGGCTAGGGC
>NZ_JBIBHN010000023.1:0-48920 GCF_042957035.1 Streptomyces sp. NPDC008137
GTCGCAATCCACACCGAAACCAGAGGCCCTCACCTCGTTCAAGGACCGCTCAAGGCGTGTCGCCCGTCACCAACGTCCCCGGACAGCACACCTAGGCCGTTCACCTCTGGCCGGGTAAGGCGCCTCAAAGCGCTTTGCCCGGCCATTTTCATGCATCGTTCTGCGCTTTCACCCCTTTTCGCGAAGCCCAATTGCCCCATCTTCACAAGTGAATAATTTGCATTCCGTATCGCTCTTCACCTCGGTCCGCCGCACTTTCCCCTGGATAATCCATGGTCAACAAGTGAAGGAGCTGTGTACTATCTGCGCAGCCAGGGGGACGGGGGAAGATCGTCAGCCGTACGAGAAATCCGGCTTCTACAGGCGCGCCCGAAAGGGCGCCGTTCCTCGAGCATTCACATCCGCAATACACCCATGTCTTCGAGGACTGTTCAGGAGTCACATTGATGGCGACGGCTCTACGGACGCGCGGAAAGCGCAGACGATCGGCATACATACGCCTGCTGCAGGTCTTCCTGCTGTGCACCGGCTTTCTCGCCGCGCACTTCACCACAGCCGCTCCCGCGCAGGCGTACTCGCACCTGTGCGGCTCGTTCTGGGGCGTGGGCGGCAACGACCCGATCTCGTACCGCTACTACAGCGTGAGCAGCACCTACTACAACGCCTTCAACAGCGCCCAGGGCCGCTGGGACGACACCGGCGCCCCCGGCTTCTTCCGGTACGAGAAGAGCAACAGCGACCCCCAGATCGAGGTGCGCGACAAGTCCTACGCCTGGAGCGACTGGGCGCGCGCGACATGGAAGGGCTGCACCGCCGGCTACTGGTCCTACGACGAGGTCCAGATCTCCTTCAATACGCGCACAATGGGGGGCCTGTCCGCCCGCGAGAAGAAGATCGTGGCCGAGCACGAACTGGGCCACGCCTACGGCCTCAACCACGTTTCCCTCACCTGCTCCAACCCCGGCCCGGCCGTCATGCGCCAGGGCACCGGGAAGTTCGGCTGTGGCGGCGACGGGCCCTGGTACGACGACGTCCAGGGCGTCAAGGCGAAGTACTGACGGCGAGCGAGGAAAACGATGAAGAAAACCATGCGCGTGCCCGCCGTAACCGTCGGCCTGGCCCTCGCCTGCCTCACCGCCTGCTCGGGCCCGGGGTCGTCGTCCCAGAGCGCCGGCCAGGACCACGTGGAGGCGGACTACGCCCAGTACGCCAGCGCCGAGGAGGTCACCACCGCCTCGGACATCGCCATCACGGGCGCCGTGCTGAGCGTGCAGACCAAGGAGTGCGACGAGGGCGGCGAGCCCACCACCGAGCCGACCATCGACCCGACCGCCGCGGACAGTGTCGACACCAACCCCGACCCATCGGCCAGCAGTGTGCCCGACCCCACGGCGACTCCGTCCGGGATCGCGGGTGACCCTCCTGGCGACGCCCAGTGCATGCCGATGGTGTTCCTGAAGGTGCGGGTCTCGGGAATGATGAAGCGCGGCTTCGGCGTCAGCGAGGGTGACGAGATCGTCGTCGGCAACATCGACACCGACGCCGTGTCGATGGAGGGCACCACACCGATCAGCGTGGGCAAGCAGTACGCCCTCTACCTGACGCAGCTCGCCGCGGGGGACCACCCCGGCATCACCTCGGTGCCCACGTTCTGGATCCCCGTCGGTGGGAACCAGGGAGTGTTCGTCCTCGGCAAGGGCACCGTCCAGCCGGCCGCCTCCAGCATCGTGGCGCTCACCGCGACCGAAGCCGAGAAGGTACGCAAGAACTCGGGCGGGAGCCGTCCGGGCAAATTCACCACGACCGTCGCCGACCTGAAGAAGGCGGCCGCGGTGGCCGCCGCCAAGGAGAGCGCCGAGCAGCGCAAGAAGTAGCAGGGGCGGCGGCGCCGGCGAGAGCGCCGGCCCCGGCCGGCCGGAAAGCGGCCCGGACGCGGGTCACCGCCACCGTCGCGGTGGCCCGCGCCGACATCGCTACGTCCGCGCCGTCGGGCGCCTCAGCAGTGCCCTGATCGGTCGCCACAGCTCCTGGACCAGCTCGGGGCTGCCCACGACACCGTTGTCGGGGGCCGTGCGCCATATCAGCCCGTCCGGGTGGTGGAGGACCGCCGTGATCTCGTCCGGCGTCGGCGGCGCGGCATTGCCCCGCAGGTAGACCGCCCGCAGGCCCAGGTTGCGGAGCCTGGTCAGGGCTCGGGCGCGGTTGGCCGAGTGGACGAGCACGCGGACGCAGCCGGGGCCGTCGGCGGCGGGACTGGGCAGGTTCAGTGCCACCACCACCGTGCCGTTCGGCAGTTTGCAGAAGCCTCCTGCGGCCATGCGGTCATCCCCCCGTGTCGGTCGGTGTCAATAAGAGAACCACAGGACGCACCTAAACACGGATCGGCGGTGACCCGCCAGGGGGTCACCGCCGATCACGCTCTGAGCTGGGAAAACGCGTTTTACTTCGCTGCGGGGGCGACCTCGAGCTCGATCGTCGAGCCGTCCTTCGCCTCCTTGATGATCTTGATCTTGGTGTTGGTGTCAGTGATCTTGACGCCGCCGGTCTTGTTCGTCTCGTCGTAGTAGGTGTTCTTCCGGTCGTTGAAGACCGACACCCCCTTCGACGACTTGATCTTGGTCGCGACGTCCGCGTTGTGCAGCTTGATGCCGTCCGTGCCGTAGAGGCTGAAGGGCGAGTCGTAGGCCTGGATCCGGTTACGCATCAGCGTGCCGTCCGACCACTTCATGGCCTTCGGGTGCGCGTCGACGGGCAGCAGCAGACCCGTGCCCGGGTGGACGCTGGTGTTGTTGTCCGCCTGGGAGGTGTCCCACTTCCAGATCAACAGACCGTTCTGGTACGGGTAGTGCTCCACCCAGTCCGGACGGGTCGTGGAGAAGCCGAAGTTGTACGGGCCGACCTTGAGGGTCTTGTCGTACGACACGTACTGGCGGTTCTCGGCGATGTAGTACTGCGCGTAGTCCTTGGTGAAGGACGCGCCCATGCGGGAGAAGCCCTTCGCCGTCCAGGCCGCGTCCGCGGACTCGGCGTCGTCGGAGAACACGGCGGCGCCGTCGGCGGTGACGGTGATGCGGTCGCCCGCGAAGCCCTTCATCGCCAGGCCGCCGTCGGTCTGGTAGCGGAAGCGCAGGTCGATCTTCTTGCCCGCGTAGGCGTCCAGGGAGTACGCCAGCTTCTTGTGGCCGTCGACCGTGCCGGTCAGGGCCGGCTTGTCGCTGCCGTCACGCGGGATCGGCTTGCCGTCCACCGTGCCGTCGAGCGCGGCCCAGTTGGCGCCGCCGTCGGTCGAGACCTCGGCGTAGAGGTAGTCGTAGTTGGCCTCGATCTCGTACCAGCCGTCGAGGGTCAGCGACGCCGACTTCTTGCCGGTCAGGTCGACGGACCGGGTCAGCGTGTTCTTGAGGTCGTTGCCGCTTCCGCTCCACCACTGGGTGGCGCCCTGGGCCGGGGCGACGAGCTCGGTGGTGACCGCCTTCTTCGGCAGCTCCACCACGAGGGCCTGCTTGTGCTTCGTGTTGTACTCGGCGACACCCAGCTTGTGCCACGAGTTCGTCGCGGCCTTCGCGGTGTCGTACTTGAGCCAGCCCAGCTGCATCTTGTCCCAGGCGGTCATGTCGCCGGGCAGGTCACCGATCTCGTTCTTGCCGGTGCCGAGCCAGGAGCCGGAGGACATCAGGGTCCAGAAGCCGGTGGAGTTGTCACCGTCGCCGGTGGTGTCGTAGTGGTCCGGCAGGCCGAGGTCATGGCCGTACTCGTGGGCGTAGACGCCCAGTCCGCCGTTCTCCGGCTGGACGGTGTAGTCGCCGACCCAGATGCCGGTGTCGCCGATCTTCGCGCCGCCGAGCTTGTTGTCCGCGGGGCCGGTGGCGCCGGCGTCGGTGCCGAAGGCGTACCAGCGGTGGGCCCAGATCGCGTCCTCGCCCTGGGCGCCGCCGCCCGCCGACTCGTCCTCACCGGCGTGCACGACCTGGAAGTGGTCGATGTAGCCGTCGGACTCGTTGAAGTCGCCGTCGCCGTCGAAGTCGTAGCGGTCCCACCGGTCGTACTGCTTGACGTCCGCCTTGATCTCGGCGTCGGTCTTCCCAGCTGCCTTCTGCTGGGCGACCCACGCGTTCAGACCGTCGCTGACGACGTTCCACACGCTCGGGCAGTTCTTGTCACCGCAGGCGTTGTTGCCGTAACGGGCCTCGTTGTAGGGGACCTTGACCCAGTCGGAGACCTCACCCTCGACCGAGTAGCGGCCGGAGGACTGCTTCTCGTAGTACTTCTTGACCGACTCGGTGTTCTTGCCGGTGCCGAAGTAGAGGTCCTCGAAGTACTTCTGGTTGTAGTCCGCCCGCCAGGCCGTGGAGTTGTCCTTCTTGCGGTCCGGCTTGGCTATCTGGTTGTGCAGCGGGCCCGGGGTGCCGCCGTACTTGCTGTCGATCTGGTCGCCGAACTCGACCAGGATCGTGAAGATCTTGTCGGTCTTCTCGCGGCCGAGCTCGACGTACTTGCTGTCGCCCTTCTTGCTCTTGAGCTGGACGACCTTGGAGCCGTCACGGTTCTTGACCGTGGACTTGCCGGATATGACCTGGTTCAGGGCCTCCTGGCGCTGAGCCTCCTGGGTCTTGCTCAGCGGGCCTTCGAGGTTGTGCTCATCGTGCTCCTCCGCCGGGTCGTGCCGGTCCACGGTGGTGGACCGGGGAGCGGAGGCGTCGTCGGCCTGGGCCACCGCATAGGTGGAGACGGTGGCGGTGGCCGCCGCGAGCGCCACACCGATGGCGGCCGCTCTGAACGTCCAGGGTCTACTGGTCACTTGAGTTCCTCCCCCGCGTCCGGGCGCGCGGAAGGAAGGGGGCCTTGGTCGTGTGAAGGTCCGCGCGCGCGTGATCAACGCGTGTAGTCAAGTGACGACATTTGACTAGAGGTTAAGGAGAAAAGACAGATCTTGACTTGGACAGGTCAAGTGCACTATGCGGAGTCCACGTTCGTTTTGCGGACAACCAGCCGCATGCCCGTCTGGCAGCAGGCGCGCGCATATGTCCACTGGGTGGACACCATGACCCCGTGCGCCCCCTGTGCTCCGGACCTGTTGATTAGGTCACGCTTACCGGCCGTTCCGCTCGGGCACCCTGCCCCTGAGAATGTCACTTGGCGGAACGCTGGGTAAGCGGCGGAAAGCCAGGCCGACACCCCCGTGGACCCCACTTTCGAGGACATGATGGCCATGCCCCGTCCGACTGCCGCACAGCTCGCCTACGGTTCGTGCACCGTGATCTTCTCGACCCTCGCCATGCTGCTGCTGTCACAGACGAGTTCGGGCGTGGGGGTCGCGATCATCGCCCTCGCGGCGCTCGCCCTCGGGCTGCTGGTCGCCATGACGGTGCCACTGCCCGGCAAACGCCGGTCCACGGTGGAACAGCCCGCCTCCGTGGAACCCCTGCGGGCCTCGGTCCCCGCGCCGGCCTCGGCCCCGGAGCCGGTGCGCGAGCGGGCGGCCTCCTGACCGCCGGATGATCCCGCCGGCTCTCAACCGGTGCTGACCACGACCGTCTTGGCCGCCTTGTCGTGCAGGCCCTGCTTGTAGGGCCGGTCGAAGAAGCTCCAGCCACCGCAGACCGCGGTCCAGACACAGGCGCAGCAGAAGGCGAACGGGATCCACAGCACCGCGGCACGCAGCAGCGAGTTCTGTACGGAGGGCGTGTCGCCGTTGTCGAGGTTGGCCACCCGCATGCGCAGCAGCCTCTTGCCGAGGGTCTGGCCGGTCCTGGCGGTCAGGACGGTGTCGTAGGCGATGTAGAGGACGGCGGCGACCCCCGACTGCCAGAAGGACTTGCCGACCTCGATCTGGTCGCTGTCCACGTCGTACTCGTTGACGTCGAAGCCCCAGGTGATCAGCCAGACGACGACACCCACCAGGATCATGTCGAGGATGCGGGCGAGGGTGCGCTTGCCGCTGTCGGCGAGCGGGGGCATGCCGGCGAGGGGGTCGGTGGGGTAGGAGCCGCCGCCGTACGGGTCCCCGCCGTAGGGACCACCGCCGGGACCACTACCGGGGCCACCGGACGGCCCGCCGCCGCCCTGGTACGGCGGGGGTTCGCTGCCGTAGGGCGAGCCCGCGCCCTGTCCGGGCGGCTCGTTCGGGGGCTGCTTCCTGAACGGGTCGTCGTCCGGGGGCTGCTGCCCGGAGCCGGGGGGCGGTTCACTGCTCATGGCCCGAGTCGACCGCGAACCCCCCGCCTCCGCATCCGGCAGACGGCCGGACGGGGTACGGACCCGTCCGGGTACCTCAGCCCGCCACGAACGTGTGGGCGGCCTTGTCGTGCCAGCACTGGCGCCACGGCTTGTCGAAGAGGCACCAGGCGACGCCGACGATCCCGACCACGAGGAGCCCGGGCACGCTGTAGACCAGCCAGCGGCGCAGGGCGGCGCCGAACTCCGGGGCCTCGTGGCCCTCGATGTCCCGGACTTCGAGACCCATCAGCTTCTTGCCGAGGGTGCGGCCCCACTTGGCGGTGGGCAGCACCTCGGAGACGACGCCGACGAGCAGCAGGACGGCCAGGATGATGCCGAGGTAGACCGACGTGGTGCCGTCGAGCAGCCAGACCGTGACGGTCTGGCCGGAGAGCTTGGCCGCGTCGATCTTCTCGTTGACGTGGTCGATCGCCATGGTGCCGAGCGGCACGGCGGCCGCGGCAGTGACGCCCAGGAGGACGACCGTGTCCAGCAGCCGGGCGGCCAGGCGCTTGCCGAACCCGGCGGGTCGGGCCGCAGCCTGACGCCGGGCGGCCGCCTGGAACACGTCCTCGGTCGGCGGCTTCCAGGGCGCGACGGGCTGTTCGTCGCCGGTTCCGGCGAGCCGGTGCACCTGCTGCGCCCAGGACGACTGACCGCCGCCGGGGCCCGCGCTGAGGGGGCCGGCGGCCCCCGGCTGGGGTCCGCCGGACTGCGGGGGAACGGTGGGGGAGGCCTGCGGTCCGGACAGCGCCGTCGGGGCCGCGGCGGAGGCCTGGGCGCCGATCGCCCCCGCACCCGCCTGTGCGGCGGCGGCCCGGGCGGCGGCCGCCTTGCCGGCGCCGAAGCCGGGACCCGCGGCGTCGGCCCCGGAACCGGCCGCCGCACCGGGCTGCGCCCCGAAGGCGGGCCCGGCCGGATTGCCACCGGAGCCCGCCGAGCCGGCCTGGCCGCCGAAGACGGGGCCGGCCGAGCCACTGCTCGCCGCCGCCCCGAAGCCCCCGGCTCCCGCGTTGCCGCCGGAGGCCGCCGGTCCGCCCTGGGGGCCGGAACCGGCCGCCGGGCTCCCCGGGCCCTGGCGCGGTGAGACCGCGCGGAACGTCATCGTGCCCTCGTCGGGAGCTTCGGCGGATGCCGCCGCCCCTCCCCCGGACTTCCCCGTCGGACGGCGGAAGACGAACGTGCCGCCGGCGGACGCGGCGTCCGCCTCCTGGCCGGTGGACTCGCCGTCCGGCCCGGGGTCGGCGTGCGGCCCGGGGTCGGCGTGCGGCACCCTCGGGTCGGATCCCTGCGCGGCGGCCCCTTGGGCCCCCTGGGGGGAGCCCCACGCGACACGGCGGTCCCGGTCGCCGCCGAAGCCGGACTGACGGGAGCGGTCGGCACCCCAGGCGGTCGCGGGTTCGGGACGGCTGCCGTGCTGGGCGTCGGCGGCGGACGGCCCCTGGACGGGGTCCCCGGCCGGGTCCTCGTCGAAGAAGTGCGGACCGGTCTCCTCGACCGCGGCGGCGGAGCCGGACCCCGCACCGGGCGGAGGCGCGAGCGTCTCGCCCTCCTTGGGCGCCGGACGGCTGGTGCCCGGCACCCAGGAGGCACCGTTCCAGTACCGGACATATCCGGGAATGGACGGGTCCGGGTAGAACCCTTCGCGGGGCCTGTCGTCACCGGGGGCCGGGGTAGGGGCGCTCATGTCCGTCGGTCCCGTATCTGCTCGGGGGTCAACTGGGGGCCTCCACATCTATCAGACGAGCGCAAGCCCCACGGCCGCTCCCACCGGACCCACCCCATTCGAGCACCGATGTGCTACGCCCCGGGAGCCCCTGACGAACAACCTGAAGAAACTTCCGGAACCCGCGTAATGCTCCCGCCCCCGCCCGCTCTCCCCTCGTGACCGGCCCTCGGGGCCACCATCAGGAGAAGGGACACCGCCATGCGCACCGTGGTGGAACGCGAACTGGAGCTGAGGCTCGTCCTGTCGCCGGAGCGCTCGATCCCGGTACCGGCCCTGCTCGGGTACCGCTCCGACGACCCGTACGCCGTCCACGTCACCTTTCACATCGCCTCCGAGCACCCCGTGCACTGGACGTTCGCCCGGGACCTGCTGGTGGAGGGCGTGTTCCGGCCGTGCGGTCAGGGGGACGTACGGATCTGGCCGACCCGGGCCGACGGGCGCGGCGTCGTCCTCATGGCGCTGAGTTCACCCGACGGGGACGCCCTGCTGGAGGCACCGGCGGCACCGGTGTCGGCCTGGCTGGAGCGCACGCTGCGCGTGGTCCCGCCGGGGGCGGAGGGCGAGCAGCTCGGTCTCGACGACGAGCTGGACCAGCTGCTCGCCCAGTGAGGACAGCCGGTCAGAACAGCTTGCCGGGGTTGAGGATGCCCAGCGGGTCGAAGGCCTGCTTGACGGCCCGCTGCATCTCCAGCCCGACGGGGCCGATCTCGCGCGCCAGCCACTCCTTCTTCAGGACGCCGACGCCGTGCTCGCCGGTGATGGTGCCGCCGAGTTCCAGGCCGAGGGCCATGATCTCGTCGAAGGACTCGCGGGCGCGCCGGGACTCGTCGGGGTCGGCCGCGTCGAAGCACACGGTCGGGTGGGTGTTGCCGTCCCCCGCATGGGCGACGACCCCGATGGTGAGCCGGTACTTCTCGGCGATCCGGTCGACCCCTTCGAGCATCTCGGCGAGGCGGGAGCGGGGCACGCACACGTCGTCGATCATCGTCACGCCCTTGACGGCCTCCAGCGCGGTGAGCGACAGCCGCCGCGCCTGGAGCAGCAGTTCGGACTCGGCCACGTCGTCGGCAGGTACGACCTGGGTGGCGCCGGCGGCCTCGCACAGCGCGCCGACGGCGGCGAGGTCGGCGGCCGGGGCGGTGGTGTCGAAGGCGGCCAGGAGCAGTGCTTCCGTGCTCTCGGGGAGGCCCATCTGCGCCAGGTCGTTGACGGCCTTGACCGTCGTACGGTCCATGAGTTCGAGGAGTGACGGGACGTGGCCGCCCTCCATGACGCGGCACACGGCGTCGCAGGCGGCGGCCGCCGAGGAGAACTCGGCGGCCAGCACCAGCTGCTCGGGCGGCTTGGGGCGCAGCCCGAGGACGGCCCGCACGACGATGCCGAGCGAGCCCTCGGAGCCGACGAACAGCCGGGTGAGGTCGTAGCCGGCGACGCCCTTGGCGGTGCGGCGGCCGGTGGACATGAGCCGTCCGTCGGCCAGCACGACGTCGAGGCCGAGGACGTACTCGGCGGTCACGCCGTACTTCACGCAGCACAGGCCGCCCGAGGCGGTGCCGATGTTGCCGCCGATGGTGCACATCTCCCAGCTGGAGGGGTCCGGCGGGTAGTACAGGCCGTGTTCGCCGACGGCCCGGGACAGGGCGGCGTTGATCACTCCCGGCTCGACGACGGCGATCCGGTCGACCGGGTTGATCTCCAGGATCCGGTCCATCTTCGTCAGGGAGAGCACGACACAGCCGTCGGAGGCGTTCGCGGCGCCGGACAGACCGGTGCGGGCGCCCTGCGGGACCACCGGGACGCGCAGGGCGGTGGCGGTGCGCATGACGTGCTGGACCTGCTCGACCGTGCGGGGCAGCACCACCACGGCCGGGGTGCCGGCCGGGCAGAAGCTCGCCATGTCGTTGGCGTAGGCGGCCGTGACGTCGGAGTCGGTGAGGACCGCCTCGGCGGGGAGGCCGTCGAGCAGGAGGCCGACCAGGTCGCCGGTCGTCTCGGTGTCCTCGGGGCTGCGCGCTTCGATACGGCTCATGATCACAGGTTCGCACCCGGGGCCATCGGTGTGAACCCCGTCTGCGGCACCCTTCGCCTGCCCGGGTGCGGTCGTCGTACTGACGCACAGTGAGCGCCATGGAGAACCAGCAGGAGGGCCCGGAGCGACAGGAGAGCAGGAGTTCGAAACGTCGCTTTCTCGGTGGGCGCGTGCTGAGCCGGCGGGTGCTGATCGGCTCCGTCGCGGGATGTGCCGTGCTCGGCGGGGTGCTGGTGCTGCCGCCGTGGGACCGGCCCGCCCCGCCCGCTCCGCCGTCGCCGGGGGCGCAGGCCATGGCGGCGGTCGCGGGCGGGGTCCCGGCCGCGCTGCCCGGCCTCGCGGAGCTGATCGACGAGCGGGAGAAGCGGGTGCGGACGCACCCGAGGGACGCGCGGTCCTGGGCGGTGCTCGGTGCGGCCTATGTGGAGCAGGGGCGGCGGCTGGCGGACCCGGCGTACTACCCGCGTGCCGAGAAGGCGCTGCGTACGTCGATGAAGGTGCGGCCGGAGCGGAACCCCCGTGCCCTGGGCGGTCTGGCCGCGCTGGCCAACGCCCGCCGGGACTTCGCCGCCGCCCGCCGGTGGGGCGAGGCGGCGCTGAGGCTCCAGCCGCGGCGCTGGACGACGTATCCGCCGCTCATCGACGCCTACACCGGCCTCGGCGAGCACCAGGCGGCCCAGCGGATGCTGGACCGGCTGACGGAGCTGCGCTCCGGGCCCGCCGTGCTGGCGCGGGCCGCCGCCGTCTACCGGGACCGCGGCCGGCGGGAGGACGCGGCGGCCGCGCTGGCGGACGCGGCGGCGGGCGCGCGGGCCCCGGCCGAACGGGCGGCCTACCTGGAGCGGGCCGGGCAGCTCGCCTGGGAGCGCGGGGACCGCGACGACGCGCTGCGGCACTTCCAGGAGGCGGTGCGTCTCGACCCGGACCAGCGGGCCGCGCAGGCCGGGCAGGGCCGTGCGCTGGCGGCCCTGGGCCGGACGACGGAGGCGCTGAACGCCTACCGGGTGGCGCTCGCCAAGCAGCCGTGCCCGCAGTACGCCCTGGAGCTGGGCGAGTTGTACGAGTCGCTGGGGATGCCGGAGGCGGCCCGGGTGCAGTACGACCTGCTGCGGGCGGGCGTGCGCGGGGCGACCGCGGCCGGGGCCGACGAGGAACTGGTCCTGGGGCGGTTCGAGGCGGACCACGGCGATGCGCGGGCCGCGGTACGGCGACTGCGGGCGGAGTGGGAACGGCAGCCGGCGACGGCGGTCGCCGACGCCCTGGGGTGGGCGCTGCACCGGGCCGGGGAGCACGAGGAGGCGCTGGTGTTCGCGCTGCGGGCGACGGAGGAGAAGCACTCGGGCGGGGTGCGCAGCGCGGAGTACATGTACCACCGCGGCATGATCGAGCGTGAGCTGGAGCGGTACGGGGCCGCCCGGCGGCACCTCACGGAGGCCCTGCGGATCAACCCGCACTTCTCACCACTGCGGGTGCCCGAGGCACGGGCGGCGCTGGAGGCGCTGGGGGAGCCGCCGGACACGGAGGTGCCGGTCATGGACGGGGACTGACCCCGGGGTTGGGGCGGGGCTCGGGGCCGGGCGGGCGCCGAGAGCCGGGCGGGCTCCGGGAGCCGGGCGGGCTCCGGGAGCCGGGCGGGGGCCGAGAACCGGGCGGGCGCCGAGAACCGGGCGGGCGCCAGAGGCCCCGTCATTGCCCGGGCCGATGTGAAGCCCGACCCTGCAGGCGGCCGGGACCGAGCCCGAGCCCGGACCGGGCGAACGGCCGAGCGCCCGGGCCGTGCGGGGCGCACGAGACCGTGCCCGGGCCCGGGCCAATGCGAAGCCCGACCCCGCAGGCAGCCGAGCCCGGACCGCGCGTGCGGCCAACGCCGAGCCCCGACCGGGCGAACGGCCGAGCCGTGCAGGGCGCACGGGGCCGAGCCTGTGCCCGGGCCAACGCGAAGCCCAACCCGGCAGGCAGCCGCAGCCGAGCCCGACCTGGCAGGCGGCCGAGCCCGAGCCCGGACCGGGCGGACGGCCGAGCGCCCGGGCCGTGCGGGGCGCACGAGACCGTGCCCGTGCCCGGGCCGCTGCGAAGCCCGACCCCGCAGGCAGCCAAAGCCAAGGCCGGACCAGGCGAGTGGCCAAGCCCGAGCCCGGACCGGGCGGACGGCCGAGCGCCCGAGCCGCGCGGGGCGCACGAGACCGTGCCCGGGCCCGGGCCCGGGCCAATGCGAAGCCCGACCCCGCAGGGCCCCGAGCCCGGACCGCGCGTGCGGCCAAGGCCGAGCCCCGACCGGGCGAACGGCCGAGCGCCCGGGCCGTGCGGGGCGCACGAGACCGTGCCCGTGCCCGTGCCCGGGCCGATGTGAAGCCCGACCCCGCAGGCGGCCGAGGCCGGACCGGGCGGGTGGCCGGGCCGTGCAGGTGCCCCGTGACACCCGGCACGGCCCGGAGCCGCTGGCGGGCTACAGGTTGCCGCGGCGGGCCTGCTCCCGCTCGATCGCCTCGAAGAGGGCCTTGAAGTTGCCCTTGCCGAAGCCCATCGAGCCGTGGCGCTCGATGATCTCGAAGAAGACGGTCGGACGGTCCTGGACCGGCTTGGTGAAGATCTGCAGCAGATAGCCGTCCTCGTCGCGGTCGGCGAGGATCTTCAGCTCACGCAGGGTGTCGATCGGGACGCGGGTCTCGCCGACCCACTCCCCCAGCGTGTCGTAGTAGGAGTCGGGCGTGTTCAGGAACTCGACGCCGGCCGCGCGCATGGTGCGGACCGTCTGCACGATGTCGTTGGTGTTGAGCGCGATGTGCTGCACGCCCGCGCCGCCGTAGAACTCCAGGTACTCGTCGATCTGGGACTTCTTCTTGGCGATGGCCGGCTCGTTGATCGGGAACTTGACCTTGAGCGTGCCGTCGGCGACGACCTTGGACATCAGCGCGCTGTACTCGGTGGCGATGTCGTCGCCCACGAACTCCTTCATGTTCGTGAAGCCCATCACCTTGTTGTAGAAGCCGACCCACTCGTTCATCTTGCCGAGCTCGACGTTGCCGACGCAGTGGTCGATCGCCTGGAAGGTGCGCTGGGCGGGCGGTTCGACCATCGGCTGGGCCGCCACGTAGCCGGGCAGGTAGGGGCCGTCGTAGCCGGAGCGCTCGACGAGGGTGTGACGGGTCTCGCCGTACGTGGCGATGGCGGCCAGGACGACCGTGCCGTGCTCGTCCTTCCGCTCGTACGGCTCGGTGACCGAGCGGGCGCCGTGTTCGAGCGCGTAGGCGTACGCGGCGCGCGCGTCCGGCACCTCGATGGCGAGGTCGACGACGCCGTCGCCGTGCTCGGCCACGTGTCTGGCGAGGAAGCGGCCCCAGTCGCTCGCGGGCTTGATGACCGAGGTGAGGACGAAGCGGGCGGAGCCGTTCTCCAGGACGTACGCAGCGGTCTCACGGTTGCCGTTCTCCGGTCCGGAGTAGGCGACCAGCTTCATGCCGAAGGCGGTGGAGTAGTAGTGCGCCGCCTGCTTGGCGTTGCCCACGGCGAAGACGACCGCGTCCATTCCCTTGACCGGGAAGGGGTCGGCCTGCCGGGCGGTGTCGGGAGTGTGGTGTGTGGTCTGCGTCATAGCCGCAGGGTCTCCCTGCTCGGCAAGGTGCGCAATAGTTTGTCTTTCTGCTGGGCAATCTGTTCAGTGACGCGGCCGTGGAACCGGCCCTTCTGTACAGGATGACCACCCCGGGAGGCTGCTGTGGCGATCGATCATCTGGACGGCCGGATCATCCTGCTGCTGGCCCGGGAGCCGCGGATCGGGGTGCTGGAGATGTCCCGGCGGCTGGGCGTGGCCCGGGGCACGGCGCAGGCCCGCCTGGACCGGCTTCAGTCGAACGGAGTCATCCGCGGCTTCGGCCCGGAGGTGGACCCGGCGGCCCTCGGCTACCCGGTCACGGCGTTCGCGACGCTCCAGATCCGGCAGGGCCAAGGGCCGGACGTACGGGCCCACTTGGCGACCGTGCCGGAGGTTCTGGAGCTGCACACCACCACCGGCAGCGGGGACATGATGTGCCGGCTCGTGGCCCGCTCCAACGCCGATCTCCAGCGTGTGATCGACCGGGTCGTCGGTTTTGATGGCATCGTCCGGGCCTCCACGGCGATCGTCATGGAGAACCCCGTTCCGCTGCGGATCATCCCGCTGGTGGAGCAGGCAGCGGAGGAGACCTGAGTCGTGGGGTGAGCGCGGGTGAACTTCTTGGAGTATCTGGGCAACCGGAAAGAGCAGCTGCTCACGGACGCCTACCAGCACGCGAGCGTCGTCTTCCAGTGCATGGTCGTGGCGACCCTGATCGGGGTGCTGATCGGCGTCGTCACGTACAGCAGCGAGTGGGCCGGGAACCTGGCGACCACGACCACCGCCACCATCCTGACCGTCCCGGCGCTGGCCCTGATCGGTCTGCTCATCCCGATCGTGGGTCTCGGCGTGCCGCCCACGGTGATCGCCCTGACGCTGTACGGGCTGCTGCCGGTCGTCCGCAACGCGATCGTCGGCCTGCGCGGGGTCGACCCGTCGCTGGTGGACGCGGCCACGGGCATCGGGATGTCCCGTTCGGCCCGGCTGCTGCGGATCGAGCTGCCGCTGGCCTGGCCGCCGATCCTGACCGGGATCCGGGTCTCCACCCAGATGCTGATGGGCATCGCGGCCATCGCGGCGTACGCCTCGGGCCCCGGCCTCGGCAACGTCATCTTCCGCGGCCTCGCCTCGCTGGGCAGCGCGAACGCGCTCAACCAGGTCCTCGCGGGCACGCTCGGCATCATCATCCTCGCGCTGCTGTTCGACGCCGCGTACGTCCTGATCGGACGGCTGACCATTCCCAGGGGGATCCGTGCGTGAGTCCGGCGACCACGGGGCCGCCATCGAGCTGGAGAGCCTGACCAAGCGGTTCCCCGGCAGTGCGCGGCCGGCCGTGGACAACGTGAGCATGGAGATCAAGGCGGGCGAGGTCGTCGTCTTCGTCGGCCCCTCGGGCTGCGGGAAGTCGACCACGCTCAAGATGATCAACAGGTTGATCGAGCCGACCGGCGGCCGGATCCGCATCGGCGGTGAGGACGTCACCGACATGGACCCGGTCAAGCTGCGCCGCAAGGTCGGCTACGCGATCCAGTCGGCCGGTCTCTTCCCGCACATGACGGTCGCGCAGAACATCGCCCTGGTGCCGAAGATGATCGGCTGGACGAAGGCCCGGATCAAGGAGCGGACCGAGGAACTCCTCGACCTGGTGGGCCTCGACCCGGGCGAGTTCCACGGCCGCTACCCGCGTCAGCTCTCGGGCGGGCAGCAGCAGCGCGTGGGCGTGGCGAGGGCCCTCGCCGCCGATCCCCCGGTGCTGCTGATGGACGAGCCGTTCGGGGCGGTGGACCCGATCACCCGTGACCATCTCCAGGACGAGCTGATCCGCCTCCAGCACGAGCTGCACAAGACGATCGTCTTCGTCACCCACGACTTCGACGAGGCGATCAAGATCGGCGACCGGATCGCCGTGCTGCGCGAGCGGTCCCACATCGCGCAGTTCGACAGCCCGGAGGCCATCCTCACCAACCCGGCGGACGACTTCGTCTCCGGGTTCGTGGGCGCCGGGGCGGCGCTGAAGCGGCTGAACCTGACCCGCGTACGGGACGTCGAGGTCACCGACTACCCGACCGTCACGATCGACGACCCGTTGCAGCAGATCTTCAACCGGCTGCGGGCCGGCGGCACCAACGAGGTCCTGCTGCTCGACCGGCGCGGCCGGCCCTACAAGTGGCTGCGGCGCGGCGACCTGATGCGGGCCCGGGGCTCGCTGGCCCGGGCCGGGACGCTGGTGCACGACACGGTCACCCGGGACGCGACGCTGCGGGACGCGCTGGAGGCGGTGCTCACCGACAACGCGGGGCGGGTGGCGGTGACCGGGCGGCGCGGCGAGTACACGGGCGTCGTCGACATGGAGACCCTCATCAACTCCGTGCACGAACTGCTGGAGGCCGACCGGCTCGACGCGCTGGAGCACCAGCACGAGCTGGAGTCGCTGCGGGCCTCGCAGACGCACGCGGAGCAGGAGGGCGGCGGAAGCGTCACGGGCGTGGGCGGCTACGGCGGCATCGGCGGGGAGCGGAAGGCGTGACCGCGCCCCAGGTGACGGACGTTCCGTCCGAGACGGTGGCCGAGGAGAAGCCCGAGGCGCCCCGGCCACCGCGGGCTCCCCGCCCCCCGCGCATCAGCCGGCAGAAGCTGACCGTCCTGCCCACCGCCCTGGTGGCCGTGCTGCTCGCCACCTGGCTGTGGTTCGTTCAGGCCGACCTGGACGCGCTCACCCGCAACGCCCTGTCGGGCGGCCAGGTCTCCAAGGCCCTGTGGCAGCACATCCAGCTGACCGTGATCTCCACGTTCTTCGTACTGATCATCGCGATCCCGCTGGGCATCCTGCTCACCCGCAAGGCGTTCAGCAGGGCCACTCCGGTGGCGATGGCATTCGCCAACATGGGCCAGGCGACCCCGGCGATCGGCCTGCTGGCGCTCCTCGTCATCTGGCTGGGCATCGGCCGCCGGGCCGCCCTGATCGGCATGATCATCTACGCCATCCTGCCCGTGCTGTCGAACACGATCACCGGCCTGAAGGCGAACGACCCGACCCTGCTGGAGGCGGCGCGCGGCATCGGCATGTCCCCGCTGGGCGCGCTGCGCCGGGTCGAACTGCCGCTGGCCGTACCGCTGATCCTCGCGGGGGTCCGTACGGCCCTCGTCCTGAACGTCGGTACGGCGACCCTGGCGGTCTTCGGCGGGGGCGGCGGCCTCGGCGTACTGATCACGACCGGGATCACCAACCAGCGGATGCCGGTGCTGGTGCTGGGGTCGATTCTGACGGTCGCGCTGGCGCTGCTGGTGGACTGGCTGGCGTCGATCGCGGAGCTGTTGCTGCGGCCGCGGGGGTTGCGGTGACGCAGGGGTGGTTGAAGGTGACGGGGCTGCTGATGGCGGTCTCCGGCTGTGGGCTGACCAGCGGCTCCCCCCTGACCGATGACGTGAAGCCGGGCTCGATCGGCCGGGGTGAGCCGCTGAAGGGGGCGCAGCTGACGGTGACGTCGAAGTCGTTCACGGAGCAGCTCATCCTCGGCTCGATCATGGGCATCGCGTTCGAGGCGGCCGGTGCCGAGGTGATCGACCGCACCGGCATCCAGGGCTCCATCGGCAGCCGCGAGGCCGTGCGCAAGGGCGACGCGGACGCCGGGTACGAGTACACGGGCACGGCCTGGATCACGTACCTCGGGCACAGCAAGCCGATCACCGACCCGCAGCGGCAGTGGGAGGCGGTGGAGAAGGAGGACGCGAAGAACGGGCTCGTCTGGCTGCCGCCGTCGAAGCTCGACAACACGTACGCGCTGGCGATGAACCAGGAGAACGCGAAGAAGTACGGCACGAAGTCGATGTCGGACGTGGCGAAGCTGGCGAAGTCCGACCCCGACGCCGTGAAGCTCTGCGTGGAGGTGGAGTTCGCGAACCGGGCGGACGGGCTGCCGGGCATGCAGCAGGCATACGGGATGAACGTGCCGGCGCGGAACGTCACGCAGATGGACACGGGGATCATCTACACCCAGACGGCGAAGGGGAGTTGCCCGTACGGGGAGGTGTACACCACGGACGGGCGCATCAAGTCCATGAACCTGGCGGTGATGGACGACGACAGGAAGTTCTTCCCCAACTACAACGCGGCCCCGATGATCAACGCGAAGTCGCTGAAGGAGTGGCCGGCCATCGCGGAGGTCCTGAACCCGGTGACGGCGAGGCTGAACAACACGGTGGCTCAGGATCTGAACGCGAAGGTGGATGTGGACGGGGAGGATCCGCATCAGGTGGCGTTGGACTGGATGGTGGAGGAGGGGTTCGTCAAGGAAGGGTGATCAAGCGGAGTTACAAAGAATCCATTGCAAAGAATCCCTTGCATAGGTTCCTTTGCAAGGATAGCTTTGCATCGTGAGCGAGACCGAGAAGATCTCCGTAAGGCAACTCGACGCCCGATCCCTGCGCGGACTGGCACACCCCCTGCGCATGCAATTGCTGGACGCCCTGCGCTTCGGCGGCCCGGCCACGGCCTCACAGCTGGCCGAGAGGCTGGGCGAGTCCAGCGGCGCCACCAGCTACCACCTGCGCCAGCTCGCGGAGTACGGCTTCGTCGAGGACGCCCCAGAGCGGGGCAAGGGGCGTGAGCGCTGGTGGCGGGCGGTCCACCGGGGACTGCGCTTCGACAGCGATCTGCTCAAGGACTCGGACCCAGTGGTACGCGGGGCGGCCGACCTGTACCTCCACGAGGTCGCGACCACCCAGACCAGGGATCTGTCGACCTGGGTGGGCAACCGTGACTCATGGCCTGACGAGTGGCGCGACGTCGGGGACATGAGCAGCTTCACGCTGCGTCTGCCGCCCGAGCTGACACGGGAACTCGTCGAGAAGATGCACGCCCTGGTCGAGTCCTACCGCGATCACGAGGCCGCCGAAGACACCCCGGCCGCCGAGCAGGTCCGCTTCCACACGCACGCCTTCCCGATCAGGACGGACTGAGATGCATCCCGACATCCACCTCGCCCTGCACCACGCCCGCGCCGCCGAACTCCGAGCCGAGGCCAGGGCCCCGCGGCCCGTCAGAGCCAGGCAGAGCCGCCACCTCCGCACCCGCCTCGGCTGGACCCTCGTAGAGGTCGGGCTGCGGCTCGCCACCCGAACGCCGGGCCCCGCCACGGCGCATTAACAGCTGGGCACGGACCCCTTCCCCGTCTCCAGGGCCACCAGAGAACTCACCGTGCTCTTCAGCGTGGTCACCGGAATCAGCCGAAGACCCTTCGGCAGCTCCGCACGCGCATCCCCGCACTCCGCCTTCGGGACGAGGAACACCGTCGCGCCGTCGCGCTTCGCCGCCTGCGTCTTGAGGGCGACACCCCCCACCGCACCGATCGTGCCGTCCGCGGCGATCGTGCCCGTACCGGCGATGACCCGGCCGCCCGTGAGGTCCCCGCCGCTGCCGTCGCCGTCGAGCTTGTCGATGATCCCCAGGGAGAAGAGCAGCCCCGCACTGGGGCCGCCCACGTCGGCCAGCTTCAGGCTCACCTCGACGTCCTTGGCGTCGAGGCCGAGGTAGCCCAGCGCGGCCTGCGTCGCCGCGTCCTGGGACTCCTTCATCTGCTTCTCGTTGTGCCGCTCGATCTCCTTGACGCTGTCCCCGTTCGGATAGACGGCGTCACGCGGCATGACCGCCTGGTCGGTGCGGAACCAGCCGTCGATGACGTCGGGCAGCGAGACCCGGGTGTCCGGGGAGGTCGCCTCGATGGTCGTCATGCGCAATTGCCCTCGGGTGTCCCGGGCCGGAGCGCCGGAGATGGTGATCACCTCGGCGCCCTTGTTCTCCCCCAGCACGTTCGCCGTCATCCCCGGCTGCGCCACCGAGAACGGCAGCGGCGCGAACACCGCCGTGGCGAACAGGGCGGCGACGGGCAGGGCACAGACGGCGATGGCCCGGGGGCGCGTGAGGCGAGAGAACACGGAATCAATCTAACGCGGGGGCGGAACCCGGTCCGGACCAGGTCGTCCGGACCCAGCCCCGGGACAGGGCGGAGGTCAGCGCAACGCCTCGGCGACCTCCCGCGCCGCCTCGACGACCCGCTCCCCCACCCGCTCGGGCACCACGTCCGCCAGCATGACCACACCCACACTGCCCTCGACGCCCGTCACGCCCAGCAGCGGCGCCGCCGCCCCGCAGGCGCCCGCCTCCAGCTCCCCGTGCGTGAGGATGTAGCCCGGGTCCGCCATGGGGCGCTGCCGGGCCGCGAGGATCGCTTTGCCGGCCGCGCCCCGGTCCAGGGCGTGCCGGAATCCGGCCCGGTAGGCGACGTGGTAGTCGGTCCAGGTCGGCTCCACCACGGCCACGGCGAGCGCGTCCGCCCCGTCGACCAGGGTCAGGTGGGCCGTGGCGCCGATGTCCTCGGCCAGCGACCGCAGCGCCGGCATCGCGGCCTCCCGTACGAGTGGATGGACCTGGCGCCCCAGCCCCAGCACGCCGAGCCCGACGCGGGCACGTCCGCCCAGGTCACGGCGTATGAGGGCGTGCTGTTCCAGGGTGGCGAGCAACCGGTACACCACGGTCCGGTTCACGCCCAGCCGGACGGAGAGCTCGGTCACGGTCAGCCCGTGATCCGTGTCGGCGAGCAGCTTGAGGACACGCAGTCCCCGGTCGAGCGTCTGGGAGGTCTCCGCGGTCACGACGCCCACTCCTTAGTGGTGAGGTCGGCGGCCCTCTGGCGGCTGGTGCGTCACCGAGTCCCGTCGGCGACGCGCTTCAGAGGCCGCCGATCGGCCGGCGGCCCGGCCTGTCCGGACCGCGTCGCTTCACGGCTGCGCTCCGCGGCGGCGCTGCCACGGGGCGTGTGCGTAGCCGGACAGTAGCGGGGAGGGTTCGCTGAGCGGAAGGCTCCGTCCAGAATCCGGGCACGTTCCAGGGGCACCTGACTCTGTTTGCCCGAGTACGTACAACGAGTACGTACAACTCGGGACCCGTCCCGCGGTCGCACCCGGCCTCACTTCATCCGGGTCGCCCACTCCTGCACCTTGGCGATCCGCTGCCGCAGCTGCCCCGCCGTCGCCTCCGCCGCCGGAGGCCCCCCGCACACGCGCCGCAGCTCGGTGTGGATCACCCCGTGCGGCTTGCCGCTCTGGTGGACGTACGCGCCGACCAGCCCGTTGAGCTGCCGTCGCAGCTCCATCATCTCCTTGTGGGAGACCACCGGCCGCCGCTCGGCGGGCATTTCGAGCAGGTCCGCCTCCTCGTCCGGCTTCTTGCGGCTGTGCGCGATCTGCCGGGCCTGCCGCTTCTGGAGCAGCAGCTGGACCTGGTCGGGCTCCAGGAGACCCGGGATCCCGAGGTAGTCCTGCTCCTCCTCGCTGCCCGGGTGGGCCTGCATGCCGAACTCGGCGCCGTTGTACATGACCCGGTCGAAGACGGCCTCGGACTCCAGCGCCTCGAAGGAGAACTGCTCCTGCTCGCCGGTGTCCTCGTCCTGCTCCCTGTTGGCCTCGTCCATCTCCTTCTCGGACTCGGCGTACGGGTCTTCCTCGCCCTGCTTCTTGGGCTTGTCGAGGACGTGGTCGCGCTCGCGCTCCATCTCGTTGGCGAAGGAGAGCAGGTCGGGCACGGTCGGCAGGAACACGGAGGCCGTCTCGCCGCGCCGCCGGGACCGTACGAAACGGCCGACTGCCTGGGCGAAGAAGAGGGGCGTCGAGATGGTGGTGGCGTACACGCCGACCGCGAGCCGCGGCACGTCGACGCCCTCGGACACCATCCGCACCGCGACCATCCACCGGTCGTTACTGGCGCTGAACTCGTCGATGTTCTTGGACGCGCCGGTGTCGTCGGACAGCACGAGGGTCGCCTTGCTGCCGGTGATCTCGCGGATCAGCTTGGCGTAGGCGCGCGCGGAGTCCTGGTCCGCGGCGATGACGAGAGCACCCGCGTCCGGGATGGCCTTGCGCACCTCGGTCAGCCGCTGGTCGGCGGCGCGCAGCACGGAGGGCATCCACTCGCCGCGCGGATCGAGGGCGGTACGCCAGGCCTGGCTGATGGCGTCCTTGGTCATCGGCTCGCCCAGCCGCGCCGCGATCTCGTCACCGGCCTTGGTGCGCCAGCGCATGTTGCCGCTGTAGGAGAGGAAGATGACCGGCCGCACGACGTTGTCGGCGAGGGCGTTGCCGTAGCCGTACGTGTAGTCGGCGGCGGACCGCCGGATCCCGTCGTTGCCCTCCTCGTACGTGACGAAGGGGATGGGGTTGGTGTCGGACCGGAAGGGCGTACCCGTCAGGGCGAGCCGTCGCGTGGCGGGCTCGAAGGCCTCCAGGCAGGCCTCACCCCAGGACTTGCTGTCACCGGCGTGGTGGATCTCGTCAAGAATGACGAGGGTCTTGCGCTGCTCGACCCGGTTGCGGTGCAGCATCGGCCGCACACCGACACCGGCGTACGTCACGGCGACGCCGTGGTACTCCTTGCCGAGCGGCCCCGCGCTGTACTCGGGGTCCAGCTTGATGCCGATCCGCGCGGCCGCCTCCGCCCACTGCTTCTTGAGGTGCTCGGTGGGCGCGACCACGGTGACCTGCTGGACGACGTGGTGGTGCAGCATCCAGGAGGCCAGCGTCAACGCGAAGGTCGTCTTGCCGGCGCCGGGGGTGGCGACCGCCAGGAAGTCCCGCGGCTGCTCCTGGATGTACTTCTCCATCGCGCCCTGCTGCCAGGCGCGCAGCTTGCTGGCGGTACCCCAGGGGGCGCGGCCGGGGAACGCCGGGGAGAGGTGGTGCGAGGCAGTGCTGGTGCCGGCGGTGGTAGTCACGGTCTCCGTAAGGGGTCGGGCGGCTCGTCCGAGCGAGCCAAACGGCTCGGCTACGTATGACAACCGGGCCACCCTACCGGCGGCCCACCCCCGTCAATGCCCGGACAACCCCGGACCACCCACGGGTGGGATCCACGTCACAGCTCCCGCAAGCGGGTCGTCACCCACGCCCCCACGAGCGCCACCGCCGCCATCGGCAGGAACACGGCGGCGAAGGCGGCCGGATGGGAACCGGAGGCATGCGCGGCCGTGTGCGTCACCGTGCCACCGCCCAGCGCGGCGAATGCGGCTCCCCCGGCGGACAAAAGGACGACGTTGGAGAGGCCGTCGGATATCTGCAGGGCGGCGGAGTTGGAGCCCGCTTCCGACGGGGCGGAGAGCCGGAGTAGGAGCACGCTCGTGGAGGAGATGACGAGCCCCATGCCGAGGCAGCCGAAGGCCCAGGCGACGGCCAGGGTCCAGACGGGCACGGAGTCGATCAGCACACTCGGCGCCGTGGCGATGGCCGCCGCCACCAGCAGCATCCCTACGGTCGTCAACCGCTCCCGGTACGTCTCGAACCGCGACCGCGACTGCACCCACGAGCCCAGCGCCCAGGTCCCGCCGCCCGCGGCGAGCGAGAATCCGGCCAGTGTCGGGCTGAGCCCGCGCTGGGTCACCAGCATCAGCGGCACGAAGGACTCCGCGGCGATGAAGGACCCCGCGGCGACACCGCGCAGCAGCACGACGGAGGGCAGTCCGCGGGCGGCCCGGTAGGTGCCCCTCGGCAACAGCCCGAGCACGGCGGGCACCAGCAGGGCCACGCCCACGGCGCCGGGCAGGAGCGAGAGGAGGCGCAGGTCCTGGGCGGCGTACTGGAGCAGCCCCGCGCCGAGGGAGATGGCGAGGGCGAGACGGATACGCCGACGGTCGAAGGACTTCGACCCCTCCTCCCCGACGGGCCCGGCAGCCCGGCGCCGTATCTGCGGCAGCGCGAGCGCCAGCGGGAAGACGACGAGCAGCGGAATCCCGACGAACACCCAGCGCCAGCCCAGTTGTTCCGTCACCGTGCCGGCGGCGAGCGGGCCGACGATCGACGGTACGACCCAGCTCGCCGCGAACGCCGCCATGATCGCCGGCCGCAGCCGCTCCGGATAGGCCCGCCCGACCACCACGTACAGCGCGACGATCACCAGCCCGCCACCGAACCCCTGCACGGCCCGCCCCAGGATGAACAGCCACATCACCCCGGCCGTCCCCGACAGCAGCAGCCCGGCCCCGAAGGAGGAGATCCCCACGGCCAACGGCCCGAGCGGCCCACGCCGGTCGGACCACTGCCCGGCGAGCACCATCCCGAACAGACTGGTCGTGAAGTACCCGGAGAACGCGAACGCGTAGAGCGACACCCCGTCCAGCTCCCGCGCCGCGACCGGCATCGCCGTCCCCACGGCCGTCGCCTCGAAGGCGATGAGCAGCACGACGGAGACGATCCCGACGCTCAACGCCCGGTAGGCCCGCCCCAGCACGGACTCCTCCACCTCGGCGACCGAGGGGGCGGCGGTGGCGGCGTCTACGACCTCTGGGTCACTCGGCTTGGGGAGGGTCATGCCCGCCAGCGTAAGGTCCGCCGGGCCTGTTGACCCCTGTCGCAAGACGGCCGACCACCCCGACCTTGGTCGTACGACCTCGGCCCGACACCCCCTCTGTGAACGCCGTATGGCAGTCCCGTTGCGGCACATCAGATGCCCTTGAGCACCGCTTTCCCACCGGCCTGCGGTCACAGGACACCGAGTTGGAACACGGCCGTGTGCCCGAGTGGTTCAGGGGCTCGCCTGCGCTGCATCCATCAGCGAGCTCCGCTCGCGGGGAGTTACGCGGGTTCGAATCCCGCCACGGCCTCCCCAGCATCACCCGGCGTCCGGAAGCGGCTCCTGGGCGGCCTCCTCGTCGGCCTTGCGCCATGCCCGGCGCGCGTTCTCCGTGCGTACGGCGTCCAGCCAGCGCCAGAGGCCGATCTCCTCGAGTCTCAGACCGGGACAGGCGATCCGGTGCGGCACGCGGCATACGGCACCGGGCGTGGGCTCGTCCGCGCGGCTGTTCCAGGCCGTTCCGTTGGAATCCACGAACCAGCGGTGCCAGGCGGGCACCATGTGTGCCGGGACCGGCATGTCCGGTTCGAGGAGGACGTGCCAGCCGTAGTAGGTGACCCGCCGATCACCGACCAGCCCGCAGTTGGGGCAGACGGGCGGGGCGGGCGGCTCGGGCCCTGTGGCGCCTTCCATCGCGGCCTGGGCCCGGTCGGTCTTCTCCCACGGCTGCGGCACGCCCGGCGGCGCCTGCCGGTGTCCGTCGGGGTCGGGTAACGGGATGATGCTCGGCTCAGATGTGTCCCCCATGAATCGAGCATCGGGGGGTGTTGAGGGCCGGGGTAGGGCGCAATCAGGGCGCAACGGGAGCAGTCAGTCGACGCTCGGCCGCTCGACGTCGACGTCCGCTTCGCCAAGGTGGCGGACGAGGCGACGCGGATGAAGTCACGCCGGTCGTAGCATTCGCCCGCTGCCTCCAGTGCTTCCGCACACTCCTCGCTCTCTGTGACCGGGACTCCGCGCTGGCGTCCCTTGAGGAGGCGTGGGAGGTCGCACCCGAGATGGCCCGGGTGCACCCGACGAGCCAAGAGCTGATGCGCGTACTGACCTCACTGCACCGTCGCAGCAATCCCCGGCTGACCAAGCTCGCCAAGCGCGCGGGCGTGCCCTTCTGAGATCTGCCAGGACGATCAACGCGGTTGACCCTGACGCACGGGCACCCCCCCACCCTGATCCGCATGACTGCCACAAGCGACAGCACCACGCGGCACCTCACCGTTCAGCACGACGGCGTCACCATCGCGGTGTCCCGCGGTGGCCGGGGGAGACCCCTGGTTCTGTGCCCGGGGCTGAACTGCACACAGGCCGACCTGTATGAGCTGATCGATCTGCTGCGGCGCGACCATGATGTCGTGACCTTCGATCTCCGGGGGCACGGCCTCTCCTCCGCCGCAGGGCGGTACTCCTTCGACGCGTTTCTGGGTGACCTCCATGCCGTGATGGGAGAACTCGAACTGCCGTCGGCGCCCGTCCTCGTGGGGTACTCCCTCGGCGCCGATCTGGCGGTGCACTACGCGGCCGAGTGCCCTGACACCATCGCCGGGCTTGTGCTCATCGATGGTGCGAATCCGCTGCCCGAGCCGTTCCTCGCCGACATCGACCTCGCGGAGTTCCGTGCCGTGGCAGAGGCTGAGGCGGCGGGTGAGGGGTCTCTCACCGCCAGGGACATCCTGGACCTGGGCCTGGAGATGGATGCGGTCCGGTCCGGGATACTCGACCGGTATCAGAGGATCGACTTGCCCGTACAGGTGGTCATGTCCACCACGATCGCAGGCAACAGCACCGAAGGGCGTGCCCCTCGGCACAACCAACTCTGGCGTGACGGTGTCGAGCGGCTCATACACGAGCAGCCGCACATCTCCGCACATTGGATCGATGCCGACCATGGACTGGTCTTCACGCATGCCTGTGACATCGCCGCGATCATCCGGAGAAGACTGGATCCATGCTGACCATCGGTGAGCTCGCCTCGTACGCCGACGTGACCGTGCGCACCGTGCGGCACTATCACGCCAAGGGACTGCTGCCGGAGCCCGAGCGGGATCGATCCGGCTATCGGCGGTACGACGCCGGGGCCGTGGTGGAGCTGATCAGGATCCGGACTCTCGCCGAGGCCGGAGTTCCGCTGGCGCGGGTGCGGGAGTTGCTCCAAGCCGGTGCCGAGGAGTTCGGCGCGGCCGTCGCGGACATCGACAGGCGGCTGGAAACGGAGATCCGGGTGCGGCAGCTGCACCGTGCGCGAATCGCCCGCCTCGCCTCGGGAGACAGTCTGGCCCTGCCTCCTGAGGTGGTCGGGTTCCTCGACCGGCTGCGGGCGCTCGGCGTCGACGAGCGGATCGTCCGGGCCGAGCGCGACGGCTGGATCCCGCTGGTCGCGCGCTCTCCCGAGCGGGTGCCGGAGTGGATCGCGCGCAAGCGGGAGCAGATCGCCGATCCGGAGTTCGTCGACTTCTACTTGGCCCTGAGTGCGGCTCTCGGGTGGGGCGACGACGATCCGCGGCTGGCCGAACTGGCCGACCGGGTGGCCGTCTACGTCACGAAGCTGGCCGAGGAGCGGGGCGAGGAGTACGTCGGCGACCCGGGCGGCGGCATTGAGCCGGAGTTTGCCGAGTTGATGGACGCGTTCGTGTTCGACACCGTGCCGTCCGCCCGCCGGTTCATCGAGCTGCTGAAGCAGCGGGGCTGGGTCGGCTGGACCAACCTCCAGCCCGTGACCCCACCCCCTACAGCACCCCGCCCGCCTCGTCCCGGAAAACGTCCGTCCAGTAATGCCGGCCCGACCTCCCCGCCATGACCCCCGTGGGGTCGACCGCCGAGAGGACCTGGAGCATCGTCATGGCCAGCTGGTCGTACGTGTCGGTCGTCAGCTCGTGGTCCGACTGGGAGTCGATGGCGCGTTCGCGGTGCAGGAGCCAGAGGGTGAAGGCGAGGGTCGAGACGTCCGTGTTCAGGGGGTGCAGGGTCGCTTCGGGCTCGTTCCAGTTCAGGACCGCGCCCGTCTCGCCGTCGACGACCAGGCTGTTGTCGTCGACCAGGCAGCCGAGGCGTATCAAGTGGTGGGCACGGGAAGGGAGTTGCGTCGGGACGTCAGCGTCCGCGTAGTACTCGGCCAGCGTCGCCAGCGGCACGTCCGTGTCCAGGGAGAAGACGTGGGCGTCCTCGGGCAGGCCGACCTCGCGGAGGAAGCGGCGGGTCGGCTCGTGGGTGAGGGTCGCGGGGTAGTCGACGTCCTCGAAGCGGGCCACCTTGCCGGGGCCGAACTCCTGGTCCAGCAGGCGGTGCGGGAGGTCGAGGGAGAGGCCGGAGGCGCCGCCGCGGCCCGCGACCAGGGAGAGGGGGCGGATGAGGGCCGCCATCTTCCAGAAGGGGGCCGGTTCGCCGTCCGTGCCGTCGCGGAAGACCGCGAGGAGGTGCTGGGAGGCCTGCGCCACCGCCTTCGGGCCGTAGCGGCCGGCGTAGGAGGCGAACTGGCCTCGTAGGCCCGCCAGTTCGTCCGTGGCCTCGGCGAAGCGGACCAGGGTGCGCAGTGAGGGGGCCAGGGGGCGGCGGTCCATCAGGTCGGGGCGGTCGTGCAGGAACGACGTCGTCGAGATCTCGCCCGTCGCACCGTCCAGCAGGACCGACTCCGTCTCCAGGCCTCCGGGGCCCAGCAGTCCGCCTATCACCAGCTGCTCACGCAGCTCCGCCGACAGCCGGTCCGACGGATCGCCCGTCGAGTCCGCGACCGTGCGCAGGCCCTCCCGGCTCAGCTCCGCGAAGCTCAGCACGGCGTTCGCGGAAGGCAGTCCGGGGCCGGTCAGCCAGTGCCGCGTCGACGCGTGCGTCACCCACGGGTCCAGCTCGGACTCGGTCAGGGTGATCACCGCGGAACCGGCATCGGTCGTACTCATGGGCTCCCCCGCTTGTGCTCGCTCAGCGTCCCCAGGCGGAGCACGGCAGACCGCCCGGCCAGGCCCGGCAGCCGTCCCCCACTGCCCAGAACATTACGCCCCACCACTGACAACGCCCCGGAACAGCGGCGCGCGCCGAGCGATGCCGACGCGCTCACCTCACATGACGCTCAGACGACCCTCGCGCGTTCCCTCTCCACGCGATTCGCCTCCACGCGATTCGTCTGCACGCGACTCGCCTCCACGCGATTCGCCTCCGCGCATGGAGCGGACGTCAGGACCGTTCCGTCACCACCGCGGCCTGCGGGCGGATCGGCAGCCGGTTCACGGGACGGCCCGTGGCGGCCCGTACGGCGGACGCGACGGCCGCCGGGGACGTCACCACCGGCACCGCGCTGACCGCCTTCGCGCCGAAGGGGGCGACCACGTCCCGTTCCTCGACCAGCTTGACGATGCGGATGTCCGGCGCGTCCAGGGCGGTCGGGAGGGCGTAGCCGGTCAGGTCCGGGTGGCGGATCAGGCCGCGCGGGGTGCGCAGGTTCTCGGTCAGGGCGATGCCCACGCCCTGGGTGACGCCCGCCTCGATGCGGGCGGCCAGCTGGGCCGGGTTCAGGATCCGCCCCACGTCCTGGGCGACGGCCAGTTCCACGACCCGTACGGAACCGATCTCGATGTCGACGTCCACCACCGCGCGGATGGCGCAGAAGGACATGCCCACGAAGGCGTCGCCCTGCCCGGCCTCGTTCAGCGGCTCGGTCGGGTGCGGGCGGCACTGGGCGGTGGCCCAGAGTTCCTTGCCGTCCAGCGCCTCGGTGACGGTCGTCGAGAGGACTCCGTCGTACGACGTGATCTTGCCGTCGTTGATCTGGAGCAGCTCCGTGGACATGCCGAACTTGTGGGCGAGCGGCTGGAGGAGCTGCGTGCGGACCATCTTGGCCGCGCGCTCCACCGCGCCGCCCGACACCCAGGTGTGCCGGCCGTGGCAGGCCGGGCCCGCCGTGGGCTGGTCGGTGTCGACCGGCGCCACATGCACCTCGTCGACGCCGAGCGTCTCCTGGACGATCTGCCGGGCCAGGGTCGTGAAGCCCTGGCCGGTCTCGACGGCCGCGCACAGCACCGTCGCCACCCCGTCCTGGACCTTGACGGTGGCCGTGGAGACCTCGTCCGCGCCCTCCGCGCCGAGCATGTGCACCATGCCCACGCCGTAGCCCACGCCCCGGCGCACCGCGCCCGGTTCCCCCGCGCCCTCGGGGCCGCCGGGCAGCAGCCACTCGTCCTCGGGGGTGTCCTTGGGGAGCGGTGGGAGGGGGAAGTCCCGGACCGCCTGGAGGAGTTCGGCGACCGGGGCCGGGCAGGTCACTGTCTGGCCGGTCGGGAGCACGTCGCCCGTCGCCATGGCGTTGCGCAGCCGCACCTCGGCCGGGTCGATGCCGAGCTTCTTGGCGATCTTGTCCATCTGCGCCTCGTAGGCGGCGCAGACCTGCATGGCCCCTTCGCCGCGTACGTGGCCCGACGGGGGGTTGTTGGTGCGTACGGCCCAGCCCTCGATGAAGGCATTCGGGACGACGTACGGGCCGCAGGCGAAGCCGACCGCGGCGGCGAGGGCCTCGGCGGAGCTGTCGGCGTAGGCGCCCGCGTCGAGCAGGATCTGCGCCTCGACCTTGACGAGGGTGCCCTCGGCGTCCGCGTGGTGGCGGTAGCGCAGGAGGGTGGGGTGCCGGTGGGCGTGGCCGAGGAACGACTCCTCGCGCGTGGCCGTGAGCTTCACCGGGCAGCCGGTCCGCAGCGCCAGCAGGCCCAGCGGGAGCTGGAAGCCCTGGTCCTCGCGGTCGGCCGTGGCGCCGGGGACTCCGGTGACGACGATCTTGACGCGCTCGGGTTCCAGGCCGAAGGCGGCGGCGGCCGCGTCGCGGTCGGCGTGCGGGTCGGTGGAGGCGAGGTACAGCTCCACGCCGCCGTCCGGGCGCGGCACGGCCAGGCCCGCCTCGGCGCCGATGGGCGCGGGGTCCTGGCGGCCGATGCGGTACAGGCCCTCGACAACGATCTCGCCGGCCGCGTCCGGGTCGCCGTGGTGCAGCGGGATGTGCCGGATCAGGTTGCCGTCGGGGTGCAGGGGCTCGGCCTCGAAGGCCTGCTCCGGGTCGGTCACCGGGTCGAGCACCTCGTACTCCACGATGACGGCGGCGGCGGCCATGCGCGCGGTGTCCGGGTGGTCGGCGGCGACGGCGGCGATGGGCTCACCGTGGTGCCGTACGACCTCGGAGGCGAAGACCGGGCGGTCGGCCGTGCGGCGGCCGTGGAGCGGGCTGCCGGGGATGTCCTCGTGGGTGACGACGGCGCGAACGCCGGGCATCTCGCGCGCGTGGGACGTGTCGATCGACACGATGCGCGCGTGCGGGTGCGGTGAGCGCAGCACGGCCGCCCACAGCAGTCCCTCGGCCCACAGGTCGGCGGCGTACGGGAAGGTGCCCTCCGTCTTGGCACGGGCGTCCGCGGCCGGGAGGGACACGCCGAGGCCGTGCGGCAGCGGTTCGGGGGCGGGGGTGGCCTCGGACGCCTGCGCCGTGGCTGCTTCGTTGCTCACGCGGGGCCTCCGTCCTGGCCGTACGGCTGGTCGTGCGCGTCAGGGGAATGCGGGTCCGGCGCGTGCGCGTCCTGGCCGTGCGCGTCCGGGGGCGAGCCGAAGGCCGACGGGTGGACGCCGCCGGCGCCCGGGCCCGCCTGGCGCGGGATACGGGCCTCGTCGGTGTCGCCCGCGGCGGGTCCGGCGTGTGTCTCGCGTTCGGCGACGACGTCCTTCACGGCGTCGACCACGCCCCGGTAGCCGGAGCAGCGGCACAGGTTGCCGCAGAGCGCCTGGCGGGTCTCCAGCTCGGTGGGCGCCGGGTTGCCCTCCAGGAGGTCGTGCACCGTCATCGCCATGCCCGGCACGCAGAAGCCGCACTGCACGGCGCCGCAGCGCGCGAGCGCCCGCTGGACGTCCGAGGGCTGCCCGTCCTCGGCCAGGCCCTCGACGGTACGGACCTCGCTGCCGGCGGCGGTCACGGCGGGGACCAGGCAGGACGCGACGAGCCGCCCGTCGACCTGGACGTTGCACGCCCCGCACTCGCCCTGCGAGCAGCCGTCCTTGGCACCGGCCAGTCCGAGCCGCTCGCGCAGCACGTACAGCAGGGACTCGCCGATCCACGCGTCGGAGACGGGGCGGTCGGTGCCGTTGACGCGCAGGACGAAGGAGGCGAGGGGGTGTTCCTCCTGCGGGAGGACGGGCGCGTCCTGGGATGCGGAGGCCCCGTCGTCCGGGGCGCCGGAGGGGTCTTCCGGTGCCGGGGCGTCCGGGGACTCGCCGTCGGCGGCCTCCGGTCCGGCGTCCGGGTCCGCGTCCGCCGGGGCGGGGAGGGGCACGGCGACGGACTCGGCGGGGCCGTCAGCGCCCTCCGCGGCGTCCTGGGCGTCCTCGCCGGGCCCATCGGTCTCACCGGTCCCGGAAGCGGCCTGTGAGGCGTCCTGGACGGCCTCCAAGGGCTCGCCGGGTTCGGCGGGTTCGGCGTGTGACTCGTAGGGCTGGGCGGGATCGGACGGGCCGGAGGGCGCGAGGTGGTCGTCCGGGTGTCCGGCGGGACCGGACGGTTCCGGGGCGTGGCCGGGTACGTCGGACGGCTCCGCCGCGTGATCGGCGCTGTGGTCGACGCCCCGGTCACTCCCGTGATCGACCCCGTGGTCGGCGAAGCCGTACGGCTCCGGCGCATGACCGAGCCCCCCGGGGTGAGGCGCGTGGCCGCTGGACGGCGTCGGGTCCGTCTCCTGCGGCAGAGGTCCGGCGGACGGCTGCTCCGGGGCGTGCGCGCCCTGGTCCGGTGCGTACGCGGAGGGCGCTCCGGCGAGTCCCCGCGCCCCGTGGCCGTTCTCGTCGTCCTGCGGGTGGCCCGGTCCGGCCTGCTCCTGCCCGGGGCCGTCCTGCGGGACCTGCTGCCCCCACGGCTCGCCGGCGGCCTGGGTCGCCCACGGCGCTGGCGCGCCGCCCGGGAGCGTGGCCGGCGGGTTGCCGCCGCCCCACTGCTCGACCAGCGAGGAGGTGGTGAACTCGCCCGACTCGTCCGGAAGGTCGCCCCCGGCCACGGGGATGGACCACTGCCCGGTCACGTCATGGCCGGGCGCGGGCTCCGCCGCCGCGGCCTCCTCGAAGTTCCACTGCCCGGTGCCTCCCGGGTTGTACGTGAACCGGTCGTCCCCGCCGTGCCCCCCCGCCCCGGCGCCGGATCCGTACGGCGCACCGGAACCGTAGGGCGCGTCCGCCCCGTACGGGGTGTCGGATCCGTACGGGGTGTCGGACCCGTAAGGCTGCTCCGCGACCTCGTGACCGTGCTGCTCGTGGCCCTGCTGCTCGTGACCGTGCTGCTCGTGACCGTGCTGCTGGTGTGCCGCGTGCGGGTCGTGCCACTGGGCGCCGTCGACGGGCGCTCCGGGCACCGGCCACGCGGCCGCGGCGGCCGGGTCGGTTCCGGCGGTCGTGGCGGGGTCGACCGTTATCTGCGGCGGTACGTAGCCGTGGCCGGGCGCGGCGAGGGGGCTGTCGGCGGCCAGCAGGGCGTCGATGCCGCCCTCGGGGAGCTCGACGAAGGCGGTGGCGCCGTCGTCGTACTCGCCCTGGGGCAGCGGGTCCCAGCGGCTGCCGCCCGGGGGTGTGCCCCGTCCGTGCTGGTCGTCGGTCACGACAGCGCCCTCCCCAGTGCTCGTCGGGCCAGCGCGGCGACGGTGCGCCGCAGGTGCAGTACGGCGGGCGGAAGCTGCGGTACGGAGCCGTCCTCGGCCGGGGCCGCGTCGGGGATGCAGGCCGCGGCGACGTACTCACCGAAGGCGTTCAGCGCCTCCGGCACGATCGCGCGGTTGTTGTCCCAGTCGATGAGCCGGCCCACCCACTCCTCGGCCTCCAGGGGCCGCAGCGCCATCGGCGCTATGGCGCCCACCGCGCAGCGCACACCCCGGCGGGCGGGGTCCAGCACCAGGGCCACGGACGCCACCGCGCGCCCGGGGCCGGTACGGCCGGTCGCCTTCAGGAAGACCTGCGGGGCGTGCAGCAGCGGCACGCGCACGTAGCCGATGAGTTCGCCGGCGCGCAGCATGTCCATCCCGGCCAGCAGGTGCGACACCGGGATCTCGCGGCGGACTCCGCCCGGGCCCGCGATGATCAGGGTCGCCTCCAGGGCGGCCAGAACCGGCAGCGCGTCACCGGTGGGGGCGGCGGAGGCGATGTTGCCGCCCAGCGTGCCCGCGTTGCGGATGTGCGGCGGGCCCGCGGCACGCGCGGCGGCGGCGAGCGCCGGGATCAGGGCCGCGAAGTCGGGGCGTCCCATACGCGCGTGGGTGAGGCCCGCGCCGAGCAGCGCGTGACCGTCCTGGTACTGCCAGCCGCGGATCTCGCTGATCCGGCCGAGTCCCACCAGCGCGGCAGGCCTGAGCTGCCCGGAGTTGACGGCGGCCATCAGGTCGGTGCCGCCCGCGACGGGCACGGCGGCGGGCACGGCGGTGAGTGCCGCCACGGCCTCGTCCAGCGTTGTGGGCAGCGTGACGGCCTGCCCCGCCTGCGGTGCGTGCGTGGTCAAACCGGCTGCCCCTTCCCGCTGCCCCACCTGGTCCCACCTGTGCTGCCGTACGGTACGTGCTGACAGGGCGGACGTGGCAACTCTGGCACATCTTGGCGAGAGCCGAAGACACGGGTCCGCTAGGAGACATTCGCCCACCTCATCGGCGAGATGGTCCGTTTTCGCACAGGTTCGCCAGTGCGTGCCGATTGGCACTTTCGGTGACCCTTGTGCGCATTTTCCGTGTCCTGTTCGAGCTGTTCGGTAGCGGGCGGGCCGGGCCGAGCGGTACGGCGAGCAGGTCCTAGCGGCTGGGCGGCGGGCCGTCGATCGGGCGCCCCAGCACTCCCGGGCGCCGCTGCCAGGGCAGCGGCCCGGAGGGTGGCCGGTAGTCGACGCCCAGGGCGTCGAGCCGCCGGTAGTGGGCCGTCATCCGGTGCTCGAAGCCGGTGAAGTCCCGTTCCGCCGGGGCGGGCAGGGCGCTCCAGGCGACCTCGGCGAAGGCCGCGAGCCGGGGGAACGCCTGGTAGTCCACACGCGCGTGGTCCTCCATCACCTCGGTCCACAGGTTGGCCTGGGTGCCCAGCACGTGCCGGGCCTCCTCGGGCGTCAGCTCCGGCGGCACGGGCTCGAACCGGTAGACGTCCTCCAGGGTGCGCACCCACCCGATCGGTACCGGCTCGTCGGGGCCCGGGGCCTGACGGTGGTCCAGATACACCTGCTGCTCGGGGCACATGACGACGTCGTGGCCGGCCCGCGCGGCGGCGATGCCTCCGGCGTAGCCGCGCCAGGAGGACACGGCCGCGCCCTTCGCCAGCCCGCCCTCCAGGATCTCGTCCCAGCCGATCAGCCGGCGCCCGCGCGCGGAGAGCCACGCGTCGAAGTGCCCGACGAACCAGGACTGGAGCTCGTCCTCGTCCGCGAGCCCGAGTTCCCTGATGCGCGCCTGGGCGGTCTCCGACCGCCGCCACTGGTCCTTGGGGCATTCGTCGCCGCCGATGTGGACGAACTCCGACGGGAACAGCTCGAGGACTTCCTCGAAGACGCCCTCGTAGAAGCGCAGGGTGTTGTCAGTGGGGGCGAGTACGTTCGGGTTGATTCCCCAGGTGTCCCAGACGGAGAGGCTGTTGGTGTCGATGACGTCGGTGTTGCCGAGTTCCGGGTACGCGGCGATGGCGGCCTGCGAGTGGCCGGGTACGTCGATTTCGGGGACGACGGTGATATGCCGCTCGGCGGCGTAGGCGACGATCTCCCGGATGTCGTCCCGGGTGTAGTAGCCGCCGTGTGGCTTCTCCTCCCACAGCGGTGAGGCGCGGTGGCCGGTTTTCGTACGGGCCCGCCAGGATCCGACCTCGGTGAGCCGGGGGTACTTCTTGATCTCGACGCGCCAGCCCTGGTCGTCCGTCAGATGGAAGTGGAAGACGTTGAGTTTGTGGGCGGCCATCAGGTCCAGGTAGCGCAGGACCCCGTCCTTGGGCATGAAGTGCCGGGCCACGTCGAGCATGAGGCCGCGCCAGCCAAACCGGGGGGAGTCCCGGATCTCGGTCAGGGGCAGCCGCCATGTACGGCCGGGAAGGGGTGCGCGCCGGAAGGCGTCGGGGCCGAGAAGCTGCCGCATCGTCTGGGCACCCCAGAAGACACCGGCGGGCGAACCGCCCTGGATATGGACGCCATGGGGGGCGACGACCAGGCGGTAGGCCTCGGCGTCGAGGCCGGGCCGGACGGACAGATGGAGGACGTCGTGCCCGTCCCCCTTCCTGGGCGGCAGCGAGAGCCCGGTCGCCGCGCCGAGCGTCGCGCGCAGCCATCGCGCGGTGTCCTCGGTGCCCGGCCCGGCCTCGATCCCGAAGCCGTCGCCGAGTTCGAGAAAGCCCTCGGCCCGCTCCGTCCGGTGCGGCAGCGGAATGAGATCCATGAATGATCAGGCCTTTCAGTCCTTGACCGCCCCGCCCAGTCCGGAGACCAGGCGCCGCTGTACGAGTACGAAGAAGACCAGGACCGGGATCGTCATCACCGTGGAGGCGGCCATGACGCCGCCCCAGTCCGGGTCGTCGGGCTTGTAGAAGACCAGCAGCGCCATGGGCAGCGTCGACTGGGAAGTGTCACTGATGATGAACGACTTGGCGAAGAGGAAGTCGTTCCAGGCGGAGATGAAGGAAAACACGCTGGTGGCCACGAGCCCCGGCAGGACGAGGGGGAAAAGGATCTGCCAGAGGAATCGCGCCCGGCTCGCCCCGTCGATGTACGCGGCCTCCTCCAACGCCTCCGGAACGCCTTTCACGAACCCCCGCAGCATCCAGATCGCGAAGGGCAGCGAGAAGGCGATGTGGGGCAGGATCAGCGAACCGAGCGTGTTCAGCTGACCGAAGTCCCGCATGAGGAAGAAGAGGGGGATCGTGAGGGCTTCCACGGGCACCATCTGGGCCACCAGAAACATGATCAGCAGGGTGGTCCTCAGGCGGAAGCGGAATCGTGTCACGGCGGTCGCGGCGAGAAACGCGATCAGCGCGGAGGCGATCACGACACAGCTCGCGACGACGAGGCTGTTGAGGAAGTAACGGCCGAATTCCTGCTGCCCGAAGACGCGCCGGAAGGAATCCAGGGAGGGCGCGAGGGTCCATGGCCGGGGCTCGCTCGACTCGATCTCCCCGGCCGGTTTGAAGGCGCTGAGCACCATCCAGTAGAGGGGGAAGGCGACGACGACCGCGATCAGCAGGGCCGAGGCCTCGGCGGCCAGCCGCCCCGGGCGGCGGACTCGGGCGCGTGGAAGATTCACAGTTCCTCTCCCTGCCGGCGCAGCAGCCGCAGGTACACCAGCGTGACCGCGAGCAGGATCAGCAGCATCACGACGCCGATCGCCGAGCCGAGGCTGTACTGCGAGGACGCGAACGCCTGCTGGTAGGCGTAGACGTTGAGGACCAGGTTCTGGCCCGCGATGCCGCCGCCGTTCGTCATGACGTAGATCTGGGTGAAGACCTTGAAGTCCCAGATGACCGACTGGATGGTGACGACGACCAGGATCGGCCGGAGCATCGGGGCGAGCACGGAACGCCAGACGCGCCACTGCGAGGCGCCGTCGAGGGAGGCGGCCTCCAGGACCTCGGAGGGGACGGCGCGGATCCCGGCGTACACGGTGACCATCACGAACGGGAAGGAGCACCACACCACTTCGAGCAGGACGAGGAAGAAGGCGCTGATCCGCCCGTACGTCCAGGAGTGGTCGCCGAGGCCCAGCATCCGGTTGACCGGGCCGAAGTCGGGGTCGAAGAGGAACAGCCAGACCGTGGAGCCGGTGACGGCGGGGGTCGCCCACGCGCCCAGCGCGGCCAGCATCAGCGCGAGCCGCGGTACGGCCCGCACGCGGGTCAGCAGCACGGCGAGGACGCAGCCGACCGCGAGCGTGGAGACGACACAGGCCGCCGCGAACAGCACGGTGGCGAGCAGCACCTGCCAGAACTGCGGGTCCCCGAACAACTCGGCGTAGTTCCCGAACCCCTGGAAAGTGGTCGGTTCGCCGCCGCTGACCTGGGCCTGGGTGTACTCGAAGAACGAGATCAGGCCGAGTTGATAGATGGGGTAGACGAGCAGCCCGCCGAGCACGACGAGCGCGGGCGCGAGGTAGAGCCAGGGTGTCCAGCCGCCTGAGCGGAGCGCTGACCTGCCCGGGCCGCGCCGGCGCGCACCCTGCCGCCCCGCCCTCGCGCCGCCGACGCCCGGGCCCGAAGACCGACGCGGCGAGCCGCCGCCCTCCTCGGCGCGGGCCTCGCCGGAGCGATCCCCGGTTCGCCCGGCCGGGCCGCCGGGCGCTGCGGCGACGCTCGCGGGAGCGGGCACGGGGGCGGGCACGGGCACGGGCACGGGCACGGCACGGTCGCCGGGCAGCTCACGCGCGGCTCCCGCCGAGACCTTCCCGACAGGGCCGCCCGCCGCCCCCGCAGGCCCCGCAGGCCCCGCGCGACCGACTCCCGCCCCATCAGACCCGGCAGGACCGCCCCCCGCCCCAGCGGATCCCACCGAGCCGGCACCAGGCGGATCAACCCCGGCGGCACCGGTCCCGGCCAGGTCGGCTCCCGCCGATTCCGTACGGTCGTCCATCCGGCTCACCCGGCGGAGCCGAACGCGGTGTTCATCTTCTTCGCTGCGGCCTCGGAGGCCGCGGGCACGTCCTTCTTGCCCGCGATGACCTCCTGGAACATCGTCGGAAGGACGAGCGAGGAGTCGATCTGGGCCCAGGCGGGCGAGGCGGGGACGAACTTGGTGCCGGCCGAGAGCGTCCGCACGAAGGGCTTCACGAAGGGCTCCTCCGTCGCGACCTGCTGGCGTACGTCCGTGAAGGTGGGCAGGAAGCCCATCGCGCCGAAGAGTTCGGTCTGCGTCTTCTTCGAGGCGAGCTGTTCCATCAGCTCGACGGCGAGCGTGCGGTGCGAGGTGCTCTTCAGGACGCCGATGTTGTTGCCCCCGGCGAAGGCGGGCGCGATCGAGCCGGACTTCACCCCCGGCAGCGGGACGACGGCGTACTTGCCCTTGACCTTCCCGGCCTCGACGGCGGTGTGGCTGAAGTCGCCGCCGATCGCCATCCCGGCCTTCCCGGCGGCGAAGGCGGAGATCGTGTCGTTGCCGCCCATGCCCGCGCACTTGGCGGCCGGACAGTTGTCGTCGCCGAAGAGGGAGGTGTACGCCTTGATGCCCTTCTGGGCCTCGGGGCTGTCGATGCCGGAGGCGTACGAACCGCCCTTGCCGTTGGCGAGTTCACCGCCGTTGGCCCAGACGAACGGCATCGCGCCGTAGGTGTAGGCGCCGCCGACGACAAGCCCGTAGAGATCGGGCTTCGCGGCGCGGATCGCCCGGGCGGTGGAGGCGAGTTCGTCCATCGAAGTCGGGGGCTTCAGACCCAGCTCCTCGAAGACGTCCGTGCGGTAGTACAGGGCGCGGACGCCGACGTAGAACGGGGCGCCGTACATCTTGCCGTCCACCGTCACCGACTGCTTCGCGGTCGGGTCGGTGTCCTTCGCCTCGCTCCAGTCGCCGAAGTCCTTCGTGACGTCGAGGAGTCCGCCGTCCTTCACATAGCCGGCCGTGTCGGTGTTGCCGTACTCCATGACGTCCGGAGCGGAGGCAGGGTCGTTGAAGGCGGCCTTGACGCGCTGGGCGCGGGTCTCGACCGGGATGTACTCGACGTTGACCTTGGTGCCCTTGTGGGCCTTCTCGAAGTCGGCGACGACCGAGTCGACGACCTTCTCCTTGGGGGTGTTGCCGACCTCCTGGAAGAGCCAGACACGCAGCGCGCCGGTCTTCTCGTCCTTGTCGGAGGAGGAGTTACCGGAGGTCTGGGGCGCACAGGCGGTGGCCAGCAGGGCGGCGATCGCCGTGAGCCCGGCAATACGGACGGACAGCTTCATGAAGTGCTCCTCCGAGGGAGTGTTGCAACATGCGCAATGAAGGTTTCGCTGTGCACAACACATCGGAGGCTAGGGACTTCATGAACACGACCACAAGAGGTCTCAACCACTCTGTGACCGGCTGACGCGTCCCGTGCAACGCCCGGACAGCACAAAAGCCTCCAGGGCACGCAAAACGCACCCTGGAGGCCTCACGCCGCACGGGCGGGCGAGGGGCGCTACTTGTCGCCCTTGCCCTTGTCGTCGTCGCCGGAGCCCATGGACTCGTAGATCTCCTTGCACATGGGGCACACGGGGTACTTCTTCGGGTCGCGGCCCGGCACCCACACCTTGCCGCACAGCGCCACGACGGGGGTGCCGTCGAGGGCGCTCGCCATGATCTTGTCCTTCTGGACGTAATGGGCGAAGCGCTCGTGGTCACCGTCACCGTGCGAGGTCTGCGGCGTCGGCTCTACGAGGGTCCCCGTACCAGTCCCGCGCTCGGGCTCGAGAGTGCTCATAGGCCCAAGGGTACTGAAGCTCACACGCATCAGTTGAGCGAAGGGTCCTCCGGATACGTCGCCACCATCGCCAGCTCGCCCCGCTGGCGGCGCAGGACCTCGCGCCACAGCCGCTCGGGACACGGGGACGAGACGTCGCCGGGCTCCGACTCCACGACGTACCAGGCGCCGTCCGCCAGCTCGTCCTCCAGCTGGCCGGGGCCCCAGCCGGCGTATCCGGCGAAGATCCGCAGGGAGCCGAGGGCGGAGGCCAGCAGCTGCGGCGGGGCCTCCAGATCGACCAGGCCGATCGCGCCGTGCACCCGGCGCCAGCCCAGCGGGCCGGCCTCCCCGGACGCACCGCCGGGGACGACCGCGACCCCGAGGGCCGAGTCCAGCGAGACCGGACCGCCCTGGAAGACGACGCCGGGCTCGCCGGCGAGGTCTCCCCACCCCTCCAGGATGTCGTTCACATCCACCGGGGTGGGACGGTTCAGGACGACACCGAGCGAGCCCTCCTCGTCGTGGTCGAGGAGCAGCACCACCGCGCGGTCGAAGTTCGGGTCCGCCAGGGCGGGGGTGGCCACGAGCAACCGCCCTGTGAGCGAGGACACCTCGGTCATGGCAGACATGATCCCGCATCTTCCCTCCGCGTGGGGAGGCAATGAGGGGACGCGAGGGCATGCAGCTCAGGGCGCACCGGTGCGTTCCACGCGCACGAAACCGACCGTGACCCCATGTGCCCGGCGCGGAACCGTTCGTGTTGTGACAGAGCTATGACGTGTCTGGGTCTGACTCAGGCTTACAGAAGGGGGGTGGAAGGCGATTACCCTTTCCCTTCTGGCCCCTGCCCGACTCCACGGAACGCGAGATTCATGACCGTCAACGGCACTGAAGACGTACTGCTTGTCCACGGCGGAACCCCGCTGGAGGGCGAGATCCGTGTCCGCGGTGCGAAGAACCTCGTACCGAAGGCCATGGTGGCGGCGCTGCTGGGCAGCGCTCCGAGCCGGCTGCGCAATGTTCCGGACATCCGTGACGTACGGGTTGTGCGGGGTCTGCTGCAGCTGCACGGCGTGACGGTCCGTCCGGGGGACGAGCCCGGCGAACTGGTGATGGACCCGACGCGCGTGGAGAGCGCCAACGTCGCTGACATCGATGCCCACGCCGGTTCGAGCCGTATCCCGATCCTGTTCTGCGGTCCGCTGCTGCACCGCCTCGGCCACGCCTTCATTCCCGGCCTCGGCGGCTGCGACATCGGCGGCCGGCCCATCGACTTCCACTTCGACGTGCTGCGGCAGTTCGGCGCGACCATCGAGAAGCGGGACGACGGGCAGTACCTGGAGGCACCGCAGCGGCTGCGCGGTACGAAGATCCGGCTGCCGTACCCGTCCGTCGGCGCGACCGAGCAGGTGCTGCTGACGGCCGTCCTCGCGGAGGGCGTCACGGAGCTGTCCAACGCGGCCGTCGAGCCGGAGATCGAGGACCTGATCTGCGTGCTGCAGAAAATGGGCGCGATCATCGCCATGGACACCGACCGGACGATCCGCATCACCGGTGTGGACAAGCTCGGCGGCTACACCCACCACGCCCTGTCGGACCGGCTGGAGGCCGCGTCCTGGGCGTCGGCGGCGCTGGCGACCGAGGGCAACGTCTACGTCCGCGGCGCGCAGCAGCGCTCGATGATGACGTTCCTGAACACCTTCCGGAAGGTGGGCGGGGCCTTCGAGATCGACGACGAGGGCATCCGCTTCTGGCACCCCGGCGGACAGCTCAAGTCCATCGCGCTGGAGACGGACGTCCACCCCGGCTTCCAGACCGACTGGCAGCAGCCGCTGGTGGTGGCCCTGACCCAGGCCACGGGTCTGTCCATCGTCCACGAGACGGTCTACGAGTCCCGCCTCGGCTTCACGTCCGCCCTGAACCAGATGGGCGCGCACATCCAGCTCTACCGCGAGTGCCTGGGCGGCTCCGACTGCCGCTTCGGCCAGCGCAACTTCCTCCACTCGGCGGTCGTCTCCGGCCCCACCAAGCTCCAGGGCGCCGACCTGGTCATCCCCGACCTCCGCGGCGGCTTCTCGTACCTCATCGCGGCCCTCGCCGCCCAGGGCACGTCCCGGGTCCACGGCATCGGCCTCATCAACCGCGGCTACGAGAACTTCATGGAGAAGCTGGTGGAGCTCGGCGCGAAGGTCGAGCTGCCGGGCAAGGCGCTCGGATAGTCCGCGAACGCCGAAACGCCGAGGGGCGGCCACCTGGATCCAGGTGGCCGCCCCTCGGCGTCATGCGGCTCTCAATGGACAACGCGCCGTGGGACGCGCCCCCGAAGGGGCGCGGGGAACCGCGCGACCAGCCGTTGGCGGCCCGCAGATACCCACGGCGCTTGTACGGAGCGCTTACTTGCCCTTGGCGGATTCCTTGAGCTTCGAGCCCGCGGAGACCTTCACGCTGTAGCCGGCCGGGATCTGGATCGGCTCGCCGGTCTGCGGGTTGCGGGCGGTGCGAGCGGCACGGTGCGTGCGCTCGAAGGTCAGGAAGCCGGGGATCGTGACCTTCTCGTCGCCCTTGGAGACGATGTCGCCGACGACCTCGGCGAACGCGGCCAGCACGGCGTCGGCGTCCTTGCGGGTCACCTCGGCGCGGTCGGCCAGCGCGGCCACCAGCTCACTGCGGTTCATGTTGTTACTCCCGTGTTCATCTTGCCGTTGAGGCGTCAGATCGAAGCCGATGCTGCCAGGGTCCTCCGTGAGTCCCCGGACCGGGTCCGTCGTCAGACCCTCGCGCCCAGAGACGCATCCTGCCCCTACCTGCGGCGGGAAAGCCAATCCGGCACCCGCACGAGTCGTGAGTACACCCTTCAGGAGTCACACGAAACGAGGGCCTGAGCCTGGCCGCCACGATAGGGCTCCGCTGCTCACAGAGGTCCTGCGACGCGCCGTTCCCCGGGCTGCCGTGGGGATACTCACAGTCAGAGGGCGGATGCCCCCGCCGCCTTGGCCGCCTCCCGGACAGCCCCGGCGACCGCACCCGCGACCTTGTCGTTGAAGACGCTCGGGATGATGTAGTTCGGGTTGATCTCGTCCTCGGTCACCACGTCCGCGAGGGCGGTCGCGGCGGCCAGCATCATCTCGGTGTTCACCGTGCGGGACTGGGCGTCCAGCAGACCGCGGAAGACACCCGGGAAGACCAGCACGTTGTTGATCTGGTTCGGGAAGTCGGAGCGGCCGGTCGCGACAACGGCCGCGGTCTGGCGGGCGATTGCCGGGTCGACCTCGGGGTCCGGGTTCGCGAGCGCGAACACGATGGCGCCGTCGGCCATGGCGGCCACGTCGTCGCCGTCGAGGACGTTCGGGGCCGAGACGCCGATGAAGACGTCGGCGCCGCGCACGGCCTCCTTGAGGGTGCCGGTGAGGCCCTCGGGGTTGGTGTTGTCGGCGATCCAGCGCAGCGCGGAGTCGGGGGCGGCGTCCACCAGGTCCTCGCGGCCCGCGTGCACGACACCGTGGATGTCGGCGACCACGGCGTTCTTGACGCCCGCGGCGAGCAGCAGCTTCAGGATGGCCGTACCGGCCGCGCCCGCGCCGGACATGACGACGCGGATGTTCTCGATCGCCTTGCCGGTGACGCGAAGTGCGTTGGTCAGGGCGGCGAGGACGACGATCGCGGTGCCGTGCTGGTCGTCGTGGAAGACGGGGATGTCGAGGGCCTCGCGCAGCCGGGCCTCGATCTCGAAGCAGCGGGGGGCGGAGATGTCCTCGAGGTTGATGCCGGCGAAACCCGGGGCGATGGCCTTGACGATCTCGACGATCGCGTCGGTGTCCTGGGTGTCGAGGCAGATCGGCCAGGCGTCGATGCCGGCGAACCGCTTGAAGAGGGCCGCCTTGCCCTCCATGACGGGCAGCGCGGCCTTCGGGCCGATGTTGCCCAGGCCGAGCACCGCGGAGCCGTCCGTCACGACCGCAACGGAGTTGCGCTTGATGGTGAGGCGGCGGGCGTCCTCGGGGTTCTCGGCGATCGCCATGCAGACGCGGGCCACGCCCGGCGTGTAGACCATGGACAGGTCGTCACGGTTGCGGATGGGGTGCTTCGACGCCATCTCGATCTTGCCGCCGAGGTGCATGAGGAAGGTCCGGTCCGAGACCTTGCCCAGCGTGACGCCCTCGATGCCGCGGAGTTCCTCGACGATCTCGTCCGCGTGCGCGGTCGACGAGGCCGCGATGGTGACGTCGATACGGAGCTTCTCGTGACCGGACGCGGTGACGTCGAGGCCGGTCACCGAGCCTCCGGAGGACTCCACGGCGGTGGTGAGCTGCGAGACGGCGGTTCCGCTCGCGGGCACCTCCAGCCGGACCGTCATCGAGTAGGAGACGCTGGGCGCCGTTGCCATGGCCGACTTCCTCTGCTTTCACCTGACGCTGAGTTGTGCCGTCCGATAGTCGCACCTACCGCTGGGTAGCTGGTAGCCGCCTCCGATTGCGAACTTTGTGTTCGCGGAACAGGCCAGCAAAAAGAGACCCACGTCACGTCCGACGTGGGTCTCTGCGCAATTCCCTATGAAGAATTTAAGTGGCACCGACCCGCCATGCTCGCCTCGCGGCAAGTGGTCGCTCGTAGCGACGAAGGTTGGGCCCGGGGGCTTGGATCGAGCCGGTGCCACGTCCAGGCTAACAAACAGATCCCGTAAGGCCATTCCCGTACCGGGAGTTCATTTCGCCGGCAAGTGGGTATCCGGCCCCGGCTCGTGTGTCAGTCCCTGAGCAGGTCCGGGACCCCCGTCGCGTCGGGCTCGTCCCGCTCCGCCGAGACGACCGTGAGCTGCTGGGTGGCCCGGGTCAGCGCGACGTAGAGCACACGCAGTCCGGCCGGGGACTCGTCGGCGATCTCGGCCGGGGAGACGACGATCGTCGCGTCGTACTCCAGGCCCTTCGCCTCCAGGCTGCCGAGCGCCACGACCCGGTCGCCGAGCCCGGCGAGCCAGCGACGGGCCTCCGCGCGGCGCTGCATGGCGACGACCACGCCGACCGTGCCGTCGACGCGGTCCAGCAGCCGGGCCGCCTCGTCGCGGACCGTCTCGCCGAGGCTGTCCTCGACGACCGTGAAGCGGGGCTCGACGCCGGTGGAGCGGACCGCTCGCGGGGACTCCGAGCCCGGCATGGCCAGGGCCAGCACCTTCGACGCCAGCTCGGCGATCTCGGCCGGGTTGCGGTAGTTCACGGTGAGCTCGAAGCGTCGGCGCGGGCGGGTGCCGAGGGCCTCGTCGCGGGCCTCGGCGGCCTCGTCCGGGTCGGACCAGGAGGACTGGGCCGGGTCGCCGACGACCGTCCAGGTGGCGTGCCGGCCGCGGCGGCCGACCATGCGCCACTGCATCGGGGTGAGGTCCTGCGCCTCGTCGACGATGACGTGCGCGTACTCGGTGCGCTCCTGGGCGAGTCGCTCGGCCCGCTCGCGCTGGGACTCCTCACGCACCGGCATCAGCTCCTCCAGGCCGGTGAGCTGGTCCAGCGGGTCGAGCTCGCGCTTCTTCCGGGGGCGGGCGGGGGCGCCGAGGATGGCCTGGAGCTCGTCGAGCAGGGCGATGTCGTGCACCGAGCGGCCGTCGCGCTTGAGGGAGCGGGCGACCTTGCGGACCTCGCCGGGGTTGAGGATCCGCCGGGCCCAGCGGCCGAGGCGCCGCTCGTCGCTCATGGCGTCCAGGACGGCCGCCGGGGTCAGCTCCGGCCACCAGGCGTCGAGGAACGCGATGAAGGCGTCCTCGGAGGTGATGTCCTCGTCGAAGGAGGAGCGCAGCTCGGCGGCCAGCTCCGGATCGCTGTGCCGGTTGGCCGAGCCGGACTGCTCCCACAGGGCGTCCAGGAGCAGCTTGCGGGCGCGCGGGCGCAGCAGGTTGACGGGGGCGGTGCCGCCGAGGGCGGCGCGGCGGATGCCCTCCAGCTCCCGGGCCTCCAGCTCCAGGCGGCGGCCGAAGGCGACCACGCGCAGCCGGGTCGGCGTGTCGTTCAGCTCCAGGGCGCCGCGGGCGGCCTTCCGCAGCACCTTGAGCATGCGGTAGGAGCCCTTGGCGCGGGCCACGGACGGGGCGTCGTAGAGCGTGGCCTCGCTGCCGTCGACGAGGGAGCCGATGGCGCGGATGGCGACCTGGCCCTCCTCGCCGAGGGAGGGCAGCACGCCCTCGGTGTAGGCGACGAGCAGCGGGGTCGGCGAGACGATCAGGATGCCGCCCGCGTACCGGCGGCGGTCCTGGTAGAGGAGGTAGGCCGCGCGGTGCAGGGCCACGGCGGTCTTGCCGGTGCCGGGACCGCCCTCGACGTAGGTCACGGAGGCGGCGGGGGCGCGGATGACCAGGTCCTGTTCGGCCTGGATGGAGGCGACGATGTCGCGCATGGTGTGGCTGCGGGCCTGGCCGAGCGCGGCCATCAGGGCGCCGTCGCCGATGACGGGCAGCTCGTCGCCGTCGAGGAAGGCCGTCAGCTCGGGGCGCATCAGGTCGTCCTCGACGCCGAGCACCTTGCGGCCTTTGGAGCGGATGACACGGCGGCGGACGACACGGCCGGGGTCGACCGGGGTGGAGCGGTAGAAGGGGGCGGCGGCCGGGGCCCGCCAGTCGATGACCAGCGGGGCGTAGTCCTGGTCGAGGACGCCGATGCGGCCGATGTGCAGGGTCTCGGCGATGTCGGCGGTGTCGTCCTCACGGACGGCGCCCTCGGCGGGCTCCACCGCCGTGTACGCGCCGTCGGGACCCTTCTTGCCGTCCTTGCCGGTCAGCAGGTCGATGCGGCCGAAGAGGAAGTCCTCGAACTCGTTGTTGAGCCGGTTGAGGTGGACTCCCGCCCGGAAGACCTGCGCGTCCCGCTCGGCGAGTGCGCCGGGCGTGCCGACCTGGCCGCGCTGGGCCGCGTCGTTCATGAGGAACTCGGCCTCGTGGATCTTCTCCTCGAGGCGTCGGTACACCCGGTCGAGGTGTTCCTGTTCGACGCTGATCTCGCGGTCTCTCAGGGAGTCTTCGAGCGCGGTTTCCTGTTGAGCCTGAGCGGCCACCGGGCCCCCTTCTGACGTGCATGGCAGCCGTCTACCGTACGCGAAGGGGACCCCGGAAAGCTACGCGTCGACCTCGACCAGACGCTTGCCGTCGAAGGTCACGATCTCGAAGTGGTCGATCTCGTTCGGCTGGAAGGCGGCGCCGCCCTGGACGTACAGCGGCTCCTTGGCCTTCTCGGTCGTGGCGTCCGGGATGCCGTAGCCCCAGTTCGGGACGGACCAGGACGAGAGGGTCTCGCGCTCGCCGTTCTTCCCGACCGCGACGAGGGCGCACTTCAGCGGGCCCTTGAGGTTCTTCGCCTCCAGGACCATGCCGGTGCCCCAGTCCTTCTTCTGGAGGGCGACCGTCGCGGTGACCTTGGTGGTCGGGTCGGTGGCCGTGATCTTGTCGGAGATGCCGTTGAAGGCATCCTTGGCCGGGCTCGCGGAGAGCGGGCGGTTCTCCGCGCCCCCGCCGTCGCCGCCGCCGTTCGTCGCGACCGCGACGAAGGGTCCGCCTGCGATCAGCGCGGCGGACGCGGCCACCATGTAGAAGCTGCGGCGGCGCTTCTGGGCGCGGCGCTCGGCGACCTCGTCGACGAGCTTCTCCACCAGGCGCGGCTGGGGCTTCGCGGACAGCGACTCGCCGATCGCGGGCGTGCCGGAGCCGGGCAGGTCGGCGAGGGCGGCGAGCATCGGCTCCATGCCGGCCAGCTCGTCGAGCTGCTGGGCGCACCATTCGCAGCCCGCGAGGTGGGCTTCGAAAGCGGTTGCTTCGGCGTCGTCGAGGATGCCGAGGGCGTAGGCGCCGACGGTCTCGTGCTCGTTCGGCACCGGGGATTCCTGCATGGGTCCTGACATACCCATGCCTCCCGTACCGAACCCTTGGTTACCCCCGTAAACACTCATCACGCCGTCACCCCCCGCTCCTCCAGTGCCAGCTTCATCGAACGCAGGGCGTAGAACACCCTGGAGCGGACGGTGCCGCTGGGTATGCCCAGGGTCTCGGCCGCCTCATTGACGGTACGCCCCTTGAAGTACGTCTCGACGAGCACCTCCCGGTGGGCGGGGGTCAGGTCGTCGAGTGCGTCCGACAGAGTCATCAGCCACAGCGCCTTGTCGATCTCGTCCTCCGCGGGGATGACCTCCAGCGGCGACGGGTCGACCTCCTGCGGCCGGGCCTGCCGGCTGCGGTGGCCGTCGATGACGATGCGCCGGGCGACCGTCACCAGCCAGGGGCGTACCGATCCGGTCGCCCGATTGAGCTGACCGGCGTTCTTCCAGGCACGGATGAGGGTTTCCTGCACGACGTCCTCGGCGCGCTGCCGGTCTCCGGCGACCAGTCGCAGGACATACGCGAGCAGGGGTCCGGCGTGCTCTCTGTACAGAGCACGCATCAGCTCCTCGTCGGGTTCCGAGGGCTGGGACATGCGATGTCGGGCCCTCGGTGCACGTTCATTGGCCACGACGGAATCCTTGCGCACGCCCACCTCCGGTGTCCGGGGGTTCCCCCAGTCGGTCGCTCCACATGCCGTACGCAAGCGAGCCGTTGGGCGTTCAACGAGAGGCGACAGATTTCTTCGAGATGACGTGACGAGCTGGACATGGAGTCACATTCCCACCCCGCGATCTTCACATTTCTGCCACATGAGCAAGATCAATCACGGCCTTCCCTACGGTGGCGTAGGTAAACGGCATGTAATCGAAATCACTTCGACAGTGCGTTCGCAGAAGTGTCATTTAGGACAAGGGAGTTGGTTGCAGTTGCCACTCAACGGCGTTGCCGCGATGGGCAAAAGGGACTTAAGCCCGTGCGAGTGCCGCGCGGCGGCGATGCCGGGCGACCCGTTCCCGGTTCCCGCAGACCTCACTTGAGCACCAGCGCCTCCTGCGCCCCCGAGACGTGTCGAGGTACACGATGGGGCAGTTGTCCCCCTCGCACTGGCGCAGCGCCGCGCGGGCGACGGGGTCGGTGAGCAGGTCGACGGCGTCCCGGGCGACGGCCGCGAGCAGGGCGGCGCAGTCGGGCGGGCCGTCCAACTGCCGTATGAGCTCGCCGTCTCCGTCGCGGACGGCGCGTGGGGCGGGGGGTGCGGGAGTGGCCAGATCGTTGACGCGCGCGAGTGCGAAGTCGTACGCCCGGGCCCGGGGCGCCGACCAGCCGCGCACCAACCTCCCTATCTGGTCGCGCAGTTCACGAAAGGCGGCCAGCCAGGCGGTGTCGGCCTGGGCCAGGGCGGTGTCCGCCGGGACGAGACCGGAGCCGGTGATCCAGGCGCGCAGCACGGCCACGGAGTCGAGCCGCTCCTCCGGATGCGTGGTGGAGAGCAGATCCAGGCAGATCCGCCCGGCATCGAACCGCAGCTCGTACGGGGCCGTGGCCGTACCCAATGCCATGTGCCTGTCACCGCCTAGGGGTTCACCCCGGTCGCGAGAGCACCGGTGAGATGCCAGTGAGAGGGCTGGGAAACCGTTCCCTCATACAGTGCCTGCCCACTCCCCCGCCGGAAACCCCTCGGCACGGGCCGTAGGACGGGGTTTCGGGGAGGCTCGTTCTGAGGAGCGCGGGGAACTGCACGTCCTGAGGGGCGCGGGGAACTGCG
>NZ_JBIBHN010000023.1:49019-138991 GCF_042957035.1 Streptomyces sp. NPDC008137
GCGACCAGCCACGACGCGCCCGCACCCGAGGTCGACGACGCACCCCCACGGCGCTCGCGCACCGACCCGAGCGGCGCGTGCCGCACGTGCGGCTCACCAACGCCCTCCAGCCCGGCCCGCCAGCACGCACCCGTCCCCAGGGGCGCGGGGAACTGCGCGACCAGCCACGACGCGCCCGCACCCGAGGTCGACGACGCACCCCCACGGCGCTCGCGCACCGACCCGAGCGGCGCGTGCCGCACGTGCGGCTCATCAGCCAGTGCCCCGGGGCGGCGCCTCCCAGCCCGGTAGGCCGGAGAGACGGCGTGTGCCTCGATGGCGACTTCTCGCCCGACCCCGGGGCGGCCTCACACGTCCGCGTACTTCGTCTCCGCTGCCGGGTCCAGGGCCAGGCGGTAACCCCGTTTGACCACCGTCTGGATCAGTTTCGGGGCGCCGAGGGCCGTGCGGAGGCGGGCCATGGCCGTCTCGACGGCGTGTTCGTCGCGGCCGGCGCCGGGCAGGGCACGTAGCAGGTCCGCGCGGGCGACGACCCAGCCGGGGCGGCGGGAGAGGGCACGCAGGAGGGCCATGCCGGCGGGCGGTACGGGCTTGAGGTCGCCGTCGACCAGGACGGCGTGGCCACGGATCTCCACCCGGTGCCCGGCGATCGGCAGCGAGCGCGCCCGCGAGGGCAGCTCCTGGCAGAGGAGCTGGACGAGCGGCCCGAGCCGGAAGCGTTCGGGCTGGACCGTGTCGATGCCGTGGCCCTGCAGCGGCAGCGCGGTGACCGGGCCGACACAGGCCGGCAGGACGTCGTGGCCGAGCGCCGCCAGCACCTCGGGAAGCAGTCCGCGTTCCTCCGCCCGGGAGAGGAGGGAGGCCGCGGCGGGAGCGCTGGTGAAGGTCAGCGCGTCGACGCCGCGGGACACCGTAGCGTCCAGGAGACGGTCGACCGGCCCGATGTCCTCCGGCGGCATCCACCGGTACACGGGCACCCCGACGACCTCGGCACCACCCGCCCGCAGCGACTCCACGAACCCGGGCAGCGGCTCACCGTGCAGCTGGATCGCGATCCGCAGACCGTCGACGCCCTCCTCCAGCAGCCGGTCGAGCACCTCGGCCATGGACTCCGACGACGGCGACCACTCCTCCGTGAGCCCGGCGGCCCGGACCGCGCCCTTGACCTTGGGCCCGCGCGCCATGATCCGTACGCCGCCCAGCCGCGCCAGCAGGTCCTCCCCCAGACCCCAGCCGTCCGCCGCCTCGACCCAGCCCCGGAACCCGATCGCGGTCGTCGCCACGACGATGTCCGGCACCTGGTGGATGATCTCCTTCGTCGCGGCCAGCAGCTCGCTGTCGTCGGCGAGCGGCACGATCCGCAGGGCGGGGGCATGCAGGACGGTGGCGCCGCGCCGCTGGAGCAGCGCGCCCAGCTCCTCGGCCCGGCGCGCGGCCGTGACGCCCACGGTGAATCCCGCCAGTGGGCCGTGTTCCGGTCGCTGTTGTTCCTCGTGCATGCTCTCGTCCCGCATTCGAGTCGTCGTACTCCATGGGTTCGGCGTACGTGTACGCCGAAGGAGCCTGTCAACGGCTCGTGACAGGCTCGGTTCGGCTTGATGTCCGCGGTGTTACTTCACACCTTGGCGTAGCTGAGCTGCGGCTTCGCTTCCGAGGTCGCCGTGGTGACGGGTACCCGCGGAGTCGTACGCCGAAGGTATACGGCCCAGGTGATCCCGAAGCAGACCGCGTAGAAGGCGAGGAAGGCGACGAACGCGCCGGTGCCGGAACCGTAGGAGAGGAAGGACTGGCGGAAGGCGAGGTTGATACCGACACCGCCGAGCGCGCCCACCGCGCCGATGAGTCCCATGGAGGCTCCGGAGAGCCGCCGCCCGTATGCCGCGGCCTCTTCCCCCTCCAGCCCCTTGGCCAGGGCCTTGTTCTGGAAGATGCCCGGGATCATCTTGAACGTCGAGCCGTTGCCGAGACCGCTCAGCACGAAGAGCACCACGAACGCCCCGGTGAACAGCGCCAGCGACTTCTCCATGGAGGCACCGATCAGGACCGCCGTGGCGACGCCCATGGCGACGTAGTTCCACAGGCTGATCTTCGCGCCGCCGTACTTGTCGGCCATCCAGCCGCCCAGAGGCCGGATCAGCGAGCCGAGGAGCGGACCGATGAAGGTGACGTACGCCGCCTCCAGCGGGGTGCGTCCGAACTGGTTCTGCAGGACCTGCCCGAAGGCGAAGCTGTATCCGATGAACGACCCGAACGTGCCGATGTAGAGGAAGGACATGATCCACGTGTGGGCGTCACGCGCGGCGTCCTTGGCGGCGCCGGTGTCGTTCTTGACGTTCTCCAGGTTGTCCATGAAGAGCGCGGCCATGACGGCGGCCACGAGGATGAGCGGAATGTAGATCCCGAGCAGCACGCGCGGCCCGCCGCCCGCGCCGATGATCGCGAGCGCGGCCAGCTGGATCACCGGCACGCCGATGTTGCCGCCGCCCGCGTTCAGGCCGAGGGCCCAGCCCTTCTTCCGCAGCGGGAAGAAGGCGTTGATGTTGGTCATGGAGGAGGCGAAGTTGCCGCCGCCGATACCGGCGAGCAGGCCGACGAGCAGGAACGTGGAGAAGGAGGTGCCCGGCTCCATCACCGCGAAGGCGGCGCAGGTCGGGATCAGCAGGAGGGCCGCGGAGATGATCGTCCAGTTCCGCCCGCCGAAGATCGCCACGGCGAAGGTGTAGGGGACGCGGACGACCGCGCCGACCAGCGTGACCATCGAGGTCAGCATGAACTTGTCGGCCGGGGTCAGCCCGTATTCCGGGCCCATGAAGAGCACCAGCACGGACCACAGGGTCCAGATCGAAAAGCCGATGTGCTCCGACAGAACCGAGAAGAAGAGGTTGCGGCGGGCGACCTTCTCCCCGGTCTCGTTCCAGAAGGTCTCGTTCTCCGGATCCCAGTGCCGGATCCAGCGTCCGCCCCTGCTCGGGGGTACGGGTGCCGTGCCAGGGCCTGTCATGACGCCTCCACTTGCTCCGGGACTCGGTCTTACTACGAGTGGCTGATTCCGAAGGTAGGGAGGGCGCGTTTCGTGACTGTGCCGTCGAGTGACCTCGAGGGAACTTTGCTCTCACCCCGGGCCCGGGCGGGATGAGAGGTTCGGCGGCTTGTGTCAGCGTTGCGGGTGCTGCCAGTGGGGGTTCTGCGGCGCGTAGGGGCCGGGCTGCTGCGGCGGATACGGCGCGGCAGGGGGCTGCGCCCCGTACGGACCGGGCCCGGGCGCGGGCTGCGGCGGGTAGGGGCCCGGGGCGGGCTGGGCGTACGGGCCCGGGGCGGGTGCCTGCCCAGGCTGCTGATGTCCGTACCCTCCAGGCGCCTGCCCCGGCTGCTGCTGATGTCCGTAACCCGCGGGCGCCTGCCCTGGCGCACCCTGCCCAGGCACTCCACCGGCCTGCCCCGGCGCACCGCCGTAAGGCCCGCCACCGTACGGCCCGCCGCCGAAGGGGTTGCCATGCCCGGGCAGCTGCGCCCCCGGCGGGAGGTAGCGCATCCGGCCGTTCTCGTCCGTCACCGGCATGAAGCCGGCCGCCTGCAGCCGGGCGGCGAACTTCGCGTTGCGCTTGCGGGTGACCAGGAGGCCGATGCCGAAGACCGCCATGAAGAGCAGCCAGATCACGCCCGCGGCGATGAAGGCGAAGGCGTCCCCTCCGGTGCGGAAGGCGAGGATCACGCAGCCGGCGGTGAGGCCGAGGGCCGCCCAGCCCATGCGCTTCTCGGCGCTCTTGCCGGTGAGGTCGAAGTTGATGCGGGCCTTGAGGAGCTCGAAGGCGTCGGGCACGAGCGGCGGCAGGGAGACACCGTCGGCGGCGTTCGGATACTGCGCCCAGTTCTGCGCGGCCCGGGACCGGGCGTGCGGGCTGGGGTCGGGCAGGATCAGCATCGTGAGCGCGCCGTTGCGGCCGCTGCTCTGCCGGACGTCCGCGTACTCGTAGCCGAACTGCTGGGCGACGAAGGCCAGCCGGGCCAGCTTCTTCACGGACGCCATCGGGCTGGTGAGCTCGACCGGCTCCCCGCTCGCCATCAACCGCAGCATCTTCTGTGTCTGCCGCTTACTCATCCCACCGCTCCCCCGGGCCACTTTGTTCACAAGCGCAACCCGGGCAGTTTTCCATACCGGGAAGGACCACCGGAACGGGGTCCCGTTATCCTCATGCGGACCCCACCCAGGAAGGGGAGAGTCCATGTCCGCTGAGTCCGGGGCCGAACGGCCCGAGACGCGGCGTCCGCGGCGCTCCGCCGCCTCGAGCGCCGCCTTCGCAGCCGGAGTGCTCCTCGTGCTGGCCACGGCGACGCTCGGCGCGTTCGCGGCCGTGACGCTGCTGGGCCGGGCGGTGGACGCGGCCCCGCTGTCGGCCATGGTGCCCGACGACGGGAACAACGCCCTGATCGTGGGAGGCATCGCGGTCGGCGGTCTGACCGGGCTGATGCTGCCGGTGATCCTCTTCGGCATGGTGCGGGGCAACGAGGAGACGCCCCGGGTCACTCCCGCGGCCGCCGCCCGCAAGTCGCTGGCCATCCTGGTGTTCGACGTCCTGCTGCTGGTCGTGTCGGTGCTCGTCGCCCAGCTGGGCTGGTTCCTCCCGACTCAGCTCACCACGGTCGTGGCCGTGTTCGCGGTCGGGTTCAGCTGGATGCCGCTCGCGATGGTGCCCTGGGAGCGGCTGGGGCTCGGCGACGGGTTCGGCAAGCTCCGCGGCCCGTCCGGTCCGTCCACGTCACACCAGGCGCAGTGACTCCGCCAGCTCGTCGGCGACCTTGACGAGCTCGGCCCCGAGCCCCAGGGACGTCCACAGCACCCGGCACTCCAACGCCGTCGGGTGCCTGCGCGGCAGGACGTAGTGGGCGACGCCCTCCACGACCGTGCCGCTGTCCGCGTCCGGGTCCGTCGGCTCCTGGCGGTGCACGCGCAGGGCCGCTCCCAGGGGCAGCTCGACCTCGGTGAGCACCGGGCCGTCCCCGAAGTACGGCCCCTCCGCGCGCTCCAGCTCGGCCCGGAGGGCGGCCGGGGTGCGGGACTCCGGCGGGACGTTCAGCTCCCGCACCGTGCAACTCGCCACGACCGGCCCGTCCTGGGGCGCCAGGACCGCCGCGCACAGGGCGCCCTGCCGTACGGCCGCGGCCCAGTACCAGAGCAGGTCCGTCGCGAACGCCTCACGCCACGGCTCGGGCGCCTCCTCGCCGAGGTGCTGCCCGGCGAGTGTGCGCGCCCAGGTCTCGGGGTCCTCGCTGTGGAGGTCAAGGACCAGCCAGTTCTGGTGGGCGGGCAGGTCGACCCGGCACTCCCGCCACTCCCCCGGGTTGGTCATGGCGGTGCTCACACCCCGGCCAGCGACGCGTCGGAGCCGGTGACATCGGGCTGCGGGTCGCCGCCGAACAGTCCGACGAAGCTGTTGGTGTCGGAGGCCGCGCCCGTCCCGGTGCCGCCGAGGCCCACCGCGTTGTAGGCCATGGCCTGCTTGAACGCGTCGGGCGTGCCGATGAAGGCCAGGTCCGCCGGGTCGATGTTCTTGATGCGGGAGAGTTCGTCGACCATGCCGGGACCGGCGTACATGCTGGCCAGACCGCGTGGACCGGCTGCCTGGTAGGCGTCACGGGCCGCGGAGAGGTTGTCGCCGACCTTGAACAGGTCGCGCCAGTTGCCGCGGATGGACGCCAGATCGTCCGCGAAGGAGCTCGGCAGGCCGCGGAAGGCCGCCCTCAGACCCACGTCGGGCAGGGCCGCCCCGGGGCGCGCTCCGGCCCGGGCCCCGACCATCGACTCGACGAGCGCACGGCGCGCCGCCGAGTTCATGCCCGGGTTCCAGCCGCGCACGTACTGCGTGGCCGCCGTCCAGACGCGACTGCGGCCGACCGTGGCGGCGGCCTTGGCGCCCGCGGAGAAGACGCGGCCGATGCCGAACGTGGCGAGGCCGAGCACGTCGATCGCCACGTCGCCCCAGGAGCCGTCGCCGTTGATGGCGAGCAGCACATGGCAGACCAGTGAGATCGCGGTCATCACCAGGGCGATGGTGCCGAGGACGCCGGCCAGGGCCTGTCCGATGACGGGGATCCAGCCGACGAGCAGCGACAGCACCCCGCAGACGGCGGCGATGGCCCCGGTGATGTCGCTGACGATCTTCAGGGTGTCGCGCAGGTCGTCCAGCCAGCCGTCGTTGAGGCCGTCGCCCTCGGTGGTGTCGTGGATGCGCTTGGCGGCCTTGTCGCCGGCCTCCTTGTGACGCGTCTTCAGCTTGCCGAGCTGCCCGCGCAGCCCGTCGATGCCCTCCTGGAGGTCGCTGACGGCCTTGTCGAGCTTGTCCTGGCCGGCGTCGTCGGTGCCCTTGGGCGGGTTCTCGGCCTTGGACTTCGCCGTGGAAAGGGTGCTCTGCTTCGTCTCGGCCTGGGTGAGGAGGGCGTCCGCCTCGCCCTGGATCGTCTCCAGTTCTGTGGAGTAGTCCTTGAGGGCTACCCCCGCGTCGGAGTAGCGGTCATGGGCCTTGCTGACGGTCTTGGCCGTCTCGGTCGCCTTCTCGGCGAAGGCGCGGCCGGCCTCGGAGTCCCAGCTCTCCAGGTTGCCGATGCGGCGCAGGGCGTCGGCGGTCTTGGTGATGGTGGAGGCGGTGGCGGTGAAGCGGCGGGCGAGGGCCTTCATGTCGTGGACGTCGCCGGGCACCGGGTCGCCGCTCTCGCCCAGCACCTCCCACCGGTGGTCGGCGGGGCGCGTCACTTCTTCTTCCCCTTCTTGCCCGTGAGCGCGTCGTACAGCGCGGTGTCGAGCTCGGTGTAGGCCTTGCCGGCCTCCTTGGCGATGGTGCCGAGGCCCTGGATCTCCTCGATCATCTTCTTGCGGTTGTCGTCCCAGCCGTCGGAGAACTCCTGGAGCCGGTCGTGCAGCGTCTGGTGGCCGACGGTGCGCCGGTCGTAGGCGTCCATGAGCTTGTCGAGCCCCTCCAGCTCGGTCGCCACCGTCCGCAGTCCGGTTCCGGCCGTGTCGAGATCCTGCGTCGAGACCCTGAGCCTCTTGCTCACTCCCGCTCCTCCCCCGTCGGTTCCTCGTCGCGGTGCTGCCAGCGCAAGGTTCCGGCCACCGCGTCGAACAACTCCACCATGGCGTCCGCGATCGGCTCCAGCGGTGTGCTGAAGGTGAGCATCAGCACCTCGTCGCGGTCCGGGACCGGAACGAAGTACTCGACGACGGTGTCCGCGAACTCGGAGCCCAGCTTCCGCGAGTGCTTCGTCCGCTCCTGCCGCCGCACCCGGGCCACGCGTCCCACGGCGGGCAGCGACTCCAGCGTGACCTCGCCGGTGCCGGCCAGGGAGGCGACCACGTCGAGGCCGTCGAACCTCTCCTGGATGCGGGAGACCAGCAGGGAGGCCGACAGCGGGATGCCGCCGGCCTCCAGGAACGACAGGTACAGCACGACACCGCCCTGGCCGACCGCGGTCTCGGCCGTGCCGAGCAGCTGTTCCTCGGCCTTGCGGCGCAGCACGGGCTGGTCGTCGACGCCCGTGAACTGCCGCTTGATCAGCGCCTCGACGGACGCCTCGCGGCGGTCGGCGGGCAGCAGCGGGACGCGGTACCAGTCCTCGGGCGTGATCAGCCCGAAGACCGGTGCGCGCGGCCCGGCCGGTTCTGGCGTCGGGGCTTGTGTCACTGGCGTTCTCTCGTATGCGGCCGGAAAGGAACCCTCGCCGAGGGCCTCATCGTCCGCCCCCGCCGATGCCGGGCCAGTTTAGGGGTCCTTTCACTATGCCCGCCCGGGTCGCGCGGCCTGGCACCGCACCTCGCCGCGTTGCCGGAGAGCCCTCGTAGCTCCGCTACGAGGGCTCTCCGGCGCCTTGCGATGCACGGCACCAGACCACGCGACCTGATCGGGCGCTCATAGTGAAAGGACCCCTTAGCCGCCACGTGCCGAGCGCCTCCGGCTCCCGCGAACCCTCACCCGAGGCTCACTTTTCGGCCACAACCGGGGTCGCTGCTTCGCCGCCAGGTCCTCCACCCAGCCGAACGCCAGCACACAGCCGCCGAGCAGCACCCAGACCAGGACCAGCACCGGCCAGACGCTCTCCAGCAGCCCGGGCACGTTCTGCTCCAGCACGGGGAAGCCCCACAGCCGGTCCCACAGGGTCGCGGCGATCAGGATGCAGGTGTTGTGCCACAGGTAGATCGTCACGGCACGGGAGTTGAGCAGGGTGATCGCCCCGGCCCAGCGGCGCAGCCGGCGCGGCCACTCGGACCAGGACGGGCTGATGTGCAGCAGCAGGAACACCGTGCCGAAGGACCACAGGGCCTGCGCCAGGGGCATGCTGTCCAGGTCGTTGCCGGTGCCGAAGTCGTGGCGCAGGGCGTACCAGAGGCCGGCCAGGGCGATGACGGGTGCCACCGACGGGACGATGTAGCGCGGCAGTCGCTTGAGGACGCCCTCCTGGTGGGCCATGCCGAGGATCCAGCAGGCGCCGAAGGTGGAGAAGTCGGTGAGCGCCGAGGGGAACCGCTCGCCGGGCAGCACGAGGTAGCTGTGCTCGAAGGCGACCGCCAGGGCGATCGGCGCCAGGAGCGTGACCACCGGCAGGGCGCGCAGGGCCTTCAGGAGCAGCGGGGACAGCAGGACGAACCAGAGGTAGGCGCGGATGTACCAGAGCGGGCCGGCGAGTTCGGCGGCCCAGTCCTCGCCGATGAAACCGTGGACGCCGGGCAGTCCCTCGGCGTACGGCGGGTCGCTGAGCGGGACGATCCAGAAGGTGAGGTGGAGCCACCACCAGCCGGGATGGCCGTCGGCGTCCGGACCCCAGCCCTGGAGGACCATGCCCGTGACGCCGACGACGCCCAGCAGCCACAGCGGAGGCAGCAGCCGCCGCAGCCGGCCGCGGATCACCTGGACGGGCGGGCGCTTGAGCGAGCGGGCCATCAGGTTGCCGGCGAGGGCGAACATCACGCCCATCGACGGGAACACCAGCGGCAGCCAGGCCCAGCCCGTCAGGTGGTACAGCACGACGCGGAACAGTGCGAGGGCGCGCAGCAGGTCGAAGTACCGGTCGCGGACGGGGCCGGTGGAGCCGGTCCGCTCCTTCTCCGGGGCAGGGGCGACGGCTTCGGGGTGCGTGGTCACCCGGCCTGCCTCCCGCCCACCGGCTGCTGGGGCGTGCCGCTGCCCGGCCCGGGCAGACCGACCGCGCCGGTGCGCCGCAGCTTCTGCCAGCGCAGCCGGCCGCCGGTGAGGGCGGTGATCCAGGACTGGAGCAGCACGACGTACATGAGCTGGCGGTAGAGGAGTTGCTGGAGCGGGAGCGAGATCAGGTGGGTCATGCGTTCCTTGTCGAGGTGGAACGCGTAGGCCGCGCACACGCCCTGCACCGCGAGGACGCCCAGCCAGGCGCCGATGGTCTTCTCCGTCGGGCCGAACACCAGCCCGTACAGCAGGAACACGTCGATGAGCGGGGCCAGCAGCGGCGCCACGACCATGAACAGCGACACCAGCGGCATGCCCACGCGCCCGAAGCGGCCCGAGTGCCCGCTCTCCACGAGGGACCGGCGGTGCTTCCAGATCGCCTGCATCGTGCCGTACGACCAGCGGTAGCGCTGGGACCAGAGCTGCTGGACGGACTCGGGGGCCTCGGTCCAGGCGAGGGCCTTCTCCGCGTATACGACGTGCCAGCCGTCGCGGTGCATGGCCAGGGTGATGTCGGTGTCCTCGGCGAGCGTGTCGTCGCTCATGCCGCCGACGCGTTCCAGCGCGCTGCGCCGGAACGCCCCCACCGCGCCGGGGATGGTCGGCATGCAGCGCAGCACGTCGTACATGCGCCGGTCGAGGTTGAAGCCCATCACGTACTCGATGTGCTGCCAGGCGCCGATCAGCGAGTCCCGGTTGCCGACCTTGGCGTTGCCCGCGACGGCGCCCACGCGCGGGTCGCCGAAGGGCTGCACGAGTTCGCGGACGGTGGCCGGTTCGAAGACGGTGTCGCCGTCCATCATCACGATGAGGTCGTACTTCGCGTTGGCGATGCCCCGGTTGAGCGCGGCGGGCTTGCCCGCGTTCAGCTGGCGGATGACGCGGACGCCGGGCAGGCCGAGGTTCTCGACGATGCGCGCGGTGCCGTCACTCGACCCGTCGTCGATGACCAGCACCTCGATGGGGTGGTCGCTCGCGACGAGGGACCGGACGGTCTGCTCGATGCACTTGGCCTCGTTGTAGGCGGGCACGAGCACGGACACCGGTTCCGTGACGGTCTCGCCCCAGCGGAAGCCGCGGCGGCGGACGCGGCGGGCGTGCGCGACGGAGAGGATCAGCATCAGTCCGAGCCGGGCGAAGACCAGCACGCCGACGACGGCGAGCCCGGCGACGAGCACGCCGGTCGTCTTCTCGGAGGCCTGGACGAGGAAGACCCAGGCGTCGCCCTTCAGCGCGTCGAGCCCGGTGACCGGGGTGTGCGCGCTGGGGGCGTCGAGGGCGGCGGTCAGGGTGTCGAAGCGGTAGCCCTCGCCCTTGAGCCCGGAGATGAACCGGTCGAGCGCGGCGACGGTCTGGGAGCGGTCGCCGCCGGAGTCGTGCATCAGCACGATGGCGCCGTCGCCGTTCTTCGGCGTGGCGTTGCGGATGATCTGGTCGACACCGGGCCTGCGCCAGTCCTGGCTGTCGGTGTCGTTGACGATGGTGATGTAGCCCTTGCTGCCGATGTACTCGGTCACCGGCCAGGACTTGTTGTCCATGAGGTGCGAGTACGACGAGTAGGGCGGGCGGAAGAGCGAGGTGCGGATGCCCGCCGCTCCGGCCAGCGCGAGCTGGCTCTGCGACAGCTCCCAGTCGACCCGGCTCTTGCTCTGCAGGGCGAGGTCCGGGTGGTTGAAGGTGTGCAGCCCGATCTCATGGCCCTCGTCGACCATGCGCTGGACGAGGTCCGGGTAACGGGAGGCCATGGTGCCGGTGACGAAGAAGACGGCGTGGGCGTCGTGCTTCTTCAGCATGTCGAGGACCTTGGGCGTCCACACGGGGTCCGGCCCGTCGTCGAAGGTCAGCACCAGCTCCCGGTCCGGGAGTTCCAGCGCGGTCGGCTTCTCCTCCCGGGTGTCAATGACGGGCCCGCCCTCCAGGATCTCCTTCGGGACCTGGTCGCTCGACGCGGGCGGCCCGACGCGGTGGTCGGCGAGGATCTCGCTGTGCACGTAGCCGCGCAGCATGAGCATCGCCATCAGGGCGACGAGGAGAAGCACGGGCAGCAGCAGGCGCATGGGCAGACGGCGGCGCCTGGAGCCGCCACGGGCTCGGGACGCGCGCCCGGAACGGCGGGTACGGGATGCCATGGGTGGTGGTACTCCGGGTGGTGCGGGGAGCGGGTGGTACGGCAGCGCCCTGAAGGGACGCGGGGAACCGCGCGGCCGGCCACGACGGCGCCGCCGACGAACGGCGGCACGCCGTGGCACCTTCGCGGAGCGTTCAGGCGGCGGGCTGGTCGGCTGCGGGCGGCTCGGCCGCGGGCTGGTCGGCAACGGGTGACTGCGCGACCGGCTGGGTGGTGGCCGGCCCGTCGGCGACCGTGCCGGTGCCGGTCGTCTCGGTCGGCAGGGGCGTGGGTTCACCAGGCGGCGACGGCTCGGTCACCGGCGTGCTCGGCGGGTCCGCCGGCTTGCTCGGGGTCGGATCGGTGCCGCCGGTACCCGGGGTCGGTGCGGTCCGGGGCGCGGTAGGCGAGGGCTTGGCGGTCGTACCGGAACGGCCGGGGGCCGCGGGGGCCACGGGGGCCACGGGGTCGTCGTCGGCGCTCGCACCGGGCGCGGGTGCCGTGCCCTCGACGGTCGTCGGCGTGCTGCCCGGGGCGGTGGTGCCGGTGCCGTCGGCCGGTGCCGAGCGCTCGGGCACCGGCGGGGTGTCGACCTGCCCGGCCGGCGGGGCCTTCTTCTGGCCGGGCACGGGCAGCCAGGGCGCCTGGGAGTTGCCCGACATCAGGGTGGCGACGATGACGACCGCGTAGACCCCGCAGGCCAGCGCGACGGCCATGCCGATCCGGCGGAAGCGGCGGCTGCGGCGGCCTGACTCGTCGACGAAGACGGGCGAGTCTGCGGCCTCGGAGCCCGCGCCGGGGCCTTCCTTGACCTGCCGTACGAACCCGTCCCCGAGCTGGACGGCGTCGAGTTGGACGGTGACCTCGTGCGGGTCGTGGCTGTGCCCGGCCGGGTCGTCGGTCTCCCCGGTGGGCTCCTCCGGCTCCTGCCAGGGGTCGCGGACGGCGGGCCGGGCGCCGACGTCCGGGACGGACGAGTCGAACTCGCCCTCGCTCTGCCGGGGGATGCCGCGCAGTATCTCCGTCCCGGCGGGCAGCCGGTGGGCGGTCCCCTGGAGGTCGCTCCCGGCGAAGTGCTGTGTGGCTCTGCGGTCCCGGACTCTGCCGTCCGCAGGGAGTTCATCGGTCACCACAGCGGCCTCGGGCCACTCGGGTTGGGCGTCTTCTCGCCACTTTTCCACGCGCACGCACTTCCCCCCACGGGATGGTTCAGGTGCGCTTACGACCTGAGCACCCGCCGTCGGACCGGGCCCCCTCGCCCGTCCGAGCGCCCCCCATTACCACACCGTGCTCAGGCGTTGAATGTAGCGCACGCGGAGGTTCGGTGTGGACCGCGTACCGAATCGTGTCAGTCGCGAGACGCCATGCGGACATCGCCCTCGGCCGGAATCCAGGCCCCTGCGGGCCTGTCCAGCCACCCCTCCTCCGCCGCGAGCCGGGCCGCCGCCCGGCGCAGCGCGTCGAACGCGGGGTGGGTCAGGCCCCTGCGCCACACCAGCGACACGGGAGACAGCGGAACGGGATCGACCAGGGGCCGCGACACCGTCGACGGCGGGACCGGGAACCCCACGACGGCCAGGACCGGGTTGCGTGTTCTGGCCATGATCCGCTGGAACTCCTCCTCGCCCACGGCCAGCGGCGCGGGTGGCGCGATCTCGATGCCCCGTCCCTCGAACAGCTGCCGCGCGAGACCGGTCCACTCCGGTGTGCGCGGGTTGCCGGCCCCCGCGTAGACGGTCTCGCCGGCCAGCTCGGCGAGCGGCACCGTCTCCAGCGCGGCCAGCCGGTGGTCCTCGGGCAGCACGACCGCCATCGGCTCGTACCGCACGGGCTGATGGTCGAGCCCGGCCCGCAGCGCCGGGTCCAGCCCCTCGAACCGTCCGAACGACGCGTCCAGCCGCCCGGCGAGCAACTCCCCGGCGGCTCCGGTCAGGCCGCTCTCGTAGCGCGCCATCAGCTCCTGCCCGGGAGCGAGTTCGCGCGCCCGGTGCAGCACGCGGCGCGGTGTGACCAGGCCCGGGGAGTTGAGGTCGACCAGCAGGGGCCGGGCCTGGTCGAAGGCGGCGAGCAGCTCGTCCTGCGCACGCAGCACGCGACGGGCGTACGGCAGCAGCCGTTCTCCCTCGGGTGTGAGCGTCACCTGCCGGGTTGTCCGCACGAACAGCTCGGCGCCCAGCTCCCGCTCCAGCCGCCGCACATCCCGGCTGAGCGCCTGCTGCGCCACATGCAGACGCGTCGCGGCACGCGTGAAGTGCAGCTCCTCGGCGACGGTGACGAAGCCACGCAACAGCCGGGGGTCGAGGTGGGCGGGCATGCGGTGAACCTACAGCGGGGAGCGGCGGGGCGACGCCGCTCTCCGACAGCACGGGACCCAGGTCGGCGCCCTGGCCGACAGCACGGGACCGCCGCAGCACCGCCGCCCGACAGCACGGAACCCACGCGACACCGCCCGACAGCCCGAGCGCTCAAGCGACGCCGCTGCCCGAGCGTGCGGACACCCAGGCGGCGCCCTGCCCGACAGCACCGGACGCAGGCGGCACCGCTGCCCAACCGCACGGGACCCACGCGGCACCGCTACCCGACGGCATGGGACCCACGCGACACCGCCCGACAGCCCGAGCGCTCAAGCGACGCCGCTCCCCGAGCGTGCGGGGACCCGGGCGACGCCGTTCCCGAACAGCACGAGGACTCAGGCGCGACGCCGCCTCCCGGCAACGCGGGGCTCAGGAACCGGCGGCCCGCCCGGGAGCCCCACCCCGCCCGGGAGCCTCGCTCTGGCCCGTCGCCTCGCCGGCCTCGGCGCCGGGCACGTCCCGCGCCCCGGTCTGGCCCAGGCGGTGCCGTGGCACCGTGCGCAGGGGCGGGCGGGTCAGGGTGATCTGGCGGACCACCTGCTGGAAGCAGGCCAGGGCCGCGACACCCGGCAGGGCGGCCGCCGCGGTGCCGAGCACGGTCCTCGGCGCCTGGGCGACACAGAGCAGTACGGCGACGCAGGAGAAGACCAGGACCACGCACCAGGAGTGCACGGCACGGCGCTGGTGGAGCGCGGCCCGCAGCACGGACAGGGAGGCCACCAGCCAGGGGCCGTACACCAGCAGGGGCCACCAGCTGCCGAAGCTCTTCCCCTCGGGGGAGACGCCGACCAGGCGCAGGGGGTCGTAGGCGACCATGCCGCCCAGGAGGCTCACCGCGGAGGCGATGACGGCCGCCAGGGCGGCGACGAAGAGGCTGGTGGTGCGGAGCAGGCCGGGTCTCTTGCGGGTGCGGACCTTGCGGTGGCGCCGGTGGACGTCCCGCACGGGCGGCAGTTCCTCGGTGATGTCCTGGAGCCGCCTCATGTGGGCGCCCGAGGCGACCCGGACCGGTACGGGCTCCGGATCCACCGGCTCCGGGTCCGCCTCGATCACCTCGTCACGAGGAGCGGGGACCCTCGCCGCCTGCTGCCCCAGCGCCTCCTCGAGGATGAACGCCAGTTCCTCGGCCGGATCCCACGTCGGGTCCGGTGGTGTCAGGGGGGTGAAGAACTCCCGGGCCGGAGCCCGGTGCCGGCCATTGCCTTCGATTTTATTGTCATACATCGCGCGACCCGACTATTCCGCGAGCGCGAATGCGGGCCATTCCGTGGCACTGATCCACCGCCGCGCAAGATCCTTTTCCAGCACGCTCATGGCATCGATGAAATCGCGCAGAACCGGCTCGGTCACCTGCAGCGTGACCGGGCAACCACCGTTGGTGAGCGTGCCGTTGACGGTGGCCGACGAATGCGCCGGAGCGGGGATGTAGGTGTACGGGCCGAGCGTTACCGCCCAACCATTTTTCCTGGTCGCCTCGGTCATGTACCGACTAACCGTCGGCCCACTTCAGCGGAAACGCGGCAAACGAGTGAAGGATTTCCCCGTTGAGCATCTTTTCCATGCGCCAATAGAAGCATCAGTACTCTCCATATCTCTGTATGAAGAAACACGGGGCGGTCCTACAACCCAGGTGCGTGAGTCCGTGCGGAACAGGTGTTGGACCGCTTGATCACCGCCGGGCGACGGTGGGGGCATGCCGCATCTCACCCCGTACCGCCGCCTCTTCCGCCTGCCGGGCGCCCGCGCGTTCACCGCCGGGAACCTGATCGCCCGGCTGCCGATGGGCATGTTCAGCGTCAGCGCGGTCGTCATGATCGCCGGGACGCGGGGCTCGTACGCCCTGGCCGGCGCCGTCACGGCGACGGGGCTCGCGGCGACCGCGGTGGTCGCGCCGTGGACCGCGCGGCTCGTCGACCGGCACGGCCAGGCCAGGGTGGCCCTGCCCGCGACGGTGATCGCCGTCCTCGGCTCCCTCTCGCTGCTGCTGTGCGTGCGCCACGACGCCCCGGACTGGACCCTGTTCGCCTCCTACGCGGCCACCGCCACGACCCCCAACACCGGCGGCATGGCACGGGCCCGCTGGGCGCATCTGCTGGCCGGCGACCCGAAGGGCCTGCACACCGCCCACTCCTTCGAGCAGGCCGCTGACGAAGTGTGCTTCATGCTGGGCCCGGTCCTCGCGGCCTTCCTGTGCGGGACGTTCTTCCCGGAGGCGGGCACGCTCGTCGGCGCGGTGCTGCTGCTGACGGGGATGCTCCTCTTCACGACCCGGCGTGCGACGGAGCCGCCGGTCCGCGAGCGGATACCCGCGAAGGCGCCGCTGCGCACCCCCGGCATGCCCCCACTGCTCGCGGTCTGTCTGGCGATGGGCGGGATCTTCGGCTCGACGGAGGTCGTCACCCTCGCGTTCGCCGACAGGCAGGGGCACCAGTCGGCGGCCGGTGCCGTACTCGCACTCCAGGCGGCCGGTTCCTGCGCGGCGGGCCTGCTGTACGGCACCGCGAAGCCCACCGGGCCGGCGGCGGCACGGCTGCCGTGGTGCGTGGCCGCGATGGCCGCCTTGCTGACCCTGCCGCTGCTCGCGGCGAGTCTCACCGGCTCTCTCCTGTGCGTCGCGGGCGCGCTGCTGGTCGCCGGGATGGCCACGGCCCCGACGATGGTCACCACCATGACTCTGGTCCAGCAGCGCACCCCCGAGGGCCGGCTGAACGAGGGCATGACCCTCGCGGTGACCGGCCTGCTGGGCGGCATCGCCGGCGGCGGAGCGCTCGGCGGCTGGACGGTGGAGCATGCGCCGGCGACGGCCGGATACGGCATCCCGGTGACAGCGGCAGCCCTGGCCCTGGTGCTGTCCCTGGTGCTGTCCCCGGGCAGCGCGTCGAAACGCTTCACCGATTGCTGGACACCCCATTGACGCCCTCACCCACCCCGCATACGTTCAGCTGTCGAAGCGCTTCGACACCTCTTCGCCCCCTGCGCCGGGAAGTTAGGGACCCCCACATGAAGTTCACCGACGGCTACTGGCTCCTGCGCGAGGGCGTCACCGCGGCCTACCCGGCCGAGGCCCTCGACGTCACCGAGGCGGACGGCTCGCTGGAGTTCCACGCGCCGACCCGGCCCATCCGCTCCCGTGGCGACCTGATGACGGGCCCCGTCCTGACGCTGCGCGCCCACACCCCCATGCCTGACGTCATCGGCCTGACGCTGACCCACTTCACGGGCGGGCAGGCGCGCGGCCCGGAGTTCGAGCTCTCCGACTCCCGGCCGCCCGCGCGGATCTCCTACGACGACGAGCACACGACCCTGACCTCGGGCGAGCTGTCGGTCCGGGTGGCCCGCGGCGGTCCCTGGCACGTCGAGTTCGCCGCGCGCGGCCGGGCGCTCACCCGCAGCGGCCACCAGAGCATGGGCATCATGCGGGACGCGACCGGCGCCCACCACCTGCGCGAACAGCTGGTGCTCCAGGTCGGCACCGCCGTCTACGGCCTCGGTGAGCGCTTCGGCCCGCTGGTGAAGAACGGGCAGGTCGTCGACATCTGGCAGGCCGACGGCGGCACGTGCAGCGAACAGGCCTACAAGAACGTGCCCTTCTACCTCACGGACGCCGGCTACGGCGTCTTCGTCGACCACCCGGGCCAGGTGTCCTTCGAGGTCGCCTCGGAAGTCGTGTCCCGGGTGCAGTTCAGCGCGGAGACCCAGGAGCTGACGTACTACGTCATCTACGGCCCCACCCCGAAGGACATCCTGCGCAAGTACACGGCCCTGACCGGCCGCCCGGCCCTGCCGCCCGCCTGGTCGTTCGGCCTGTGGCTGTCGACGTCCTTCACCACCTCGTACGACGAGGAGACGGTGACGTCCTTCATCGAGGGCATGAAGGAGCGTGAGCTCCCGCTCTCCGTCTTCCACTTCGACTGCTTCTGGATGCGCGAGTATCACTGGTGCGACTTCCAGTGGGATCCGCGGGTCTTCCCGGACCCGGAGGGCATGCTGGCCCGGCTCAAGGCCCGTGACCTGCGGGTGAGTGTCTGGATCAACCCGTACATCGCCCAGCGCTCCCCGCTGTTCGCCGAGGGCAAGGAGCTCGGGCATCTGCTGAGACGCCCGGACGGCGGCGTCTGGCAGTGGGACATGTGGCAGCCCGGCATGGCCCTGGTCGACTTCACGATCCCGGCCGCCCGCGACTGGTACGCCGCCAAGCTGGAGGCGCTGCTCGCCCAGGGCGTCGACTGCTTCAAGACCGACTTCGGCGAACGCGTGCCGCTCGATGTGACCTGGTCGGACGGCTCCGACCCGGAGCGGATGCACAACTACTACACGTACCTCTACAACCGCACGGTCTTCGAGGTGCTGCGCAAGCACCGCGGCGAGGAGGAGGCCATCCTCTTCGCCCGTTCGGCGACGACGGGCAGCCAGCAGTTCCCGGTGCACTGGGGCGGCGACTGCGAGGCGACCTACGAGTCGATGGCCGAGTCCCTGCGCGGCGGGCTGTCCCTCGGCCTGTCGGGCTTCGGCTTCTGGAGCCATGACATCGGCGGCTTCGAGGGCACCCCGACACCGGCCCTGTTCAAGCGCTGGCTGGCCTTCGGCCTGCTCTCCTCGCACAGCCGGCTGCACGGCAGCTCGTCGTACCGCGTGCCCTGGCTGTTCGACGAGGAGTCGGTGGAGGTCGCGCGCCACTTCACCCGGCTGAAGCTGCGGCTCATGCCCTATCTGTACGAGGCGGCCCGGACCGCCCACACCGAGGGCGTGCCGGTGATGCGGGCGATGGTGCTGGAGTTCCCGGACGACCCGGGGTGCGCGCACCTGGAGCGGCAGTACATGCTCGGCCCGGACCTGCTGGTCGCGCCGGTGTTCAGCGACGAGGGCGACGTCACCTACTACGTCCCCGAGGGCACCTGGACCCACTTCCTCTCCGGCGAGACGGTGACCGGCCCGCGCTGGGTGCGCGAGCGGCACGGGTTCCTGAGCGTGCCGCTGCTGGTCCGGCCCGGGGCCGTGATCCCGGTGGGCGCGGTGGACGACCGCCCGGACTACGACCATGCCGCCGGGGTGACCCTGCGGGCGTACGGCCTGCGGGACGGCGACCGGGTGACGGTGCCGGTCGGGGACGTGACCTTCACGGTCGTATGCGAGGGGGACGCCCTGCGGGCGTCGTGCAGCGACCCGGCGATCCCCTGGAGTCTCCTGCCATGACAGTCGGGCCATGACAAAGGCCCCGCCGCTCGGAAGCGACGGGGCCTGTGCCCACATGGGATGAGTGGAGATGGCGGGAATCGAACCCGCGTCCAACGGTGCGGAAGGAGGGCTTCTCCGTGTGCAGTCGGCTGTGCTTTTCTCGGCCCCGGAGATCACGCCGACAAGTCTCCGACGGGCCCAGTCACTGTTTGGTTTCCCTCTTCACCCCGTGACCGGGATCAAGGTTTAGTTCCCTGAATGATGCCAGGATCCGGGTCGGGAACACCCCCGGGCTGACACTCCCTTAAGTAGGGGAGCCGCTGCTCGCTACCTGAAAATCAGGCAGCGAGGGCGAGCTCGCCCTGGGAGACAGATCGCTTGGAATTGGCGATTATTTTTTTCGGCCTGTGGTTTACGAGATCATGGCCGCTTCCTCGACACGCTTCCCCTGCTTCGACAGCCGCTGTCGAAACCGATCATCCCCATGTTGATTTTTCAATCCGTGCGCCCTGCGTGGGGTGCAGGAGCCATCGTACGTGACCAACGCGGGTCGGTGCCAGCGTATTCCCCCGGTCGCCGGAGACCCCCGGGCCCCCGGGCGCCGTGCGGGGACCTAGGCCCCCTGCCTCCTGCGCACCGCGGAGACCGCCCGCTCCGTCTCGCGCCGGTCCTGCTTCTCGCGGAGCGTCTGACGCTTGTCGTACTCCTTCTTGCCCTTGGCCAGCGCGATCTCGACCTTGGCGCGGCCGTCCTTGAAGTACAGCGCGAGGGGCACGATGGTGTGCCCCGTCTCCTGGGACTTGGACTGCAGCTTGTCGATCTCGAGGCGGTGCAGCAGCAGCTTCCGCTTGCGCCGGGCGCTGTGGTTGGTCCAGGTGCCCTGGCTGTACTCCGGCACGTGCACGTTGTGCAGCCACGCCTCGTCGCCGTCGATCTGCACGAAGCCGTCGGCCAGCGACGCTCGTCCCTGACGCAGCGACTTCACCTCGGTGCCGGTGAGGACCAGACCGGCCTCGTAGGTGTCGATGACGAGGTAGTCGTGCCGCGCCTTCTTGTTCTGCGCGATCATCTTGCGCCCTTTTTCCTTAGCCATAGTGCCGTCCATTTTCGCACTACGGAGGGGGCCGCGGGAAAGTCGATTACGACGGGCCGGCGAGGCCGCGCAGCAGGGTCTCGGCCCGCTGGAGGGCTCCGTCGTCGGTCTCCAGGTCGGGCGTGATGCCCCGGCCGTCGACCCCCCGGCCGGAGGGGGTGCGGTAGTGCCCGACGGTCAGCTCCGCGACGGAGCCGTCGGGCAGCCTGCTCGGCATCTGGACCGAGCCCTTGCCGAAGGTGCGGGAGCCCACGACGAGGGCCCGTCCGCGGTCCTGGACGGCACCGGTGAGAAGCTCGGCCGCGCTCATCGTCCCGCCGTCGACGAGCGCGACCAGGGGTCTCGTCGTGTCGCCGCCGGGGTCGGCGTGCAGGGCGCGCTGTTCGCCGTCGACGTCGTAGGTGGCGACCAGGCCGCCGTCGAGGAAGGCGGAGGCGGCGGTGACGGCCTCGGCGACCAGGCCGCCGGAGTTGGCGCGCAGGTCGAGGACGATGCCGGCGCCGCGCGGCGCCCGCCGTACGGCTTCGCGGACCCGGTCGCCGGAGCCCTTGGTGAAGGTGTCGACCCGGATGACGGTGACCGAACCGGCGACTTCCCGGACGCTGACCGGGTCCGTGGACAGCCGGGCCCGGCGCAGCGTCTCGCTCCACGCGCGCGTGCCGCGCTCCAGGCCGAGACGGACGGTGGTGCCCGCGGTGGCGTCGTCGGCGTCCCCGCGCAGTAAGGAGACGACCTCTGTGACGGGCCGCCCGTCGGCCTTCTCGCCGTCGACGCTGCGCAGCAGGTCCCCGGGGCGGATCCCGGCGGTGGCGGCGGGCGAGCCGGAGCGCACCTTCGTCACCTCGATACGGCCGTCCCGTTCACTGCGGGCCCACAGGCCGACGCCGGTGTACTGGCCGTCGAGGGACTCCTCGAACTCCTCGTACTCGCCCTGGGAGTAGACGGCGCCCCAGCGGTCCCCGCTGCGGCTGACCGCGCGCTTCGCGGCCTCCATCGGGGACTTGCCGTGGGCCATGGCCTCCTCTGCGGCCCTGGCGACATCGGCGTGGCGCCCGGCCTGCTCGGCCGAACGGGCCTCGTCCGGAGCGGATTTCCGGTCGGCCTGCGGGAGGGACCCGGTGGCCGCGCCGGCGACGAGCACGCTCGTGAAGAGCAAGGTCAGGGCGGCCCCGCGGCGGATACGGCGGGGCTGACAGAACGGGTCACGACCTGACATGCCGGTGAGTCTAGGACAAGGGGAAGGGCCGTACGGTCTGTTGTCCGTACGGCCCCTGTTGGCATGTGTCACACCTTCAAGTACTTGCGCAGCGCGAAGAACGCGGCCAACGCCGGCATCAGCAGACTCGTGGCGAGGATGAGCGGCAGCTTGGTCAGGACCGCGTCCCAGCCGATGAAGTTGATCAGATTCAGCTTCTCGGACAGCGCCAGACCGTGGTCGATGATGAAGTACCGCGCGACCACGAGGAACCCGCAGGCGACCGTCCCGCCGATGAGTCCGGCGACCGCGGCCTCCATGATGAACGGCGCCTGGATGTAGAAGCCCGAGGCGCCGACCAGGCGCATGATGCCGGTCTCGCGCCGCCGGCTGAACGCCGAGACGCGCACGGTGTTGACGATCAGCATCAGCGCGACGACGAGCATCAGCGCCATCACCGCCCGCGCCGCCCAGTTCATGCCGTTGAGCAGCCCGAACAGGTTGTCCAGGATGCCCTTCTGGTCCTGAACGGACTGCACGCCGTCCCGCCCGTCGAAGGCGGTCGCGATGACCTGGTACTTCTGCGGGTCCTTCAGCTTGATGCGGTACGACTCCTGCATCTGGTCCGGCGTGAGGGAGCTGGCCAGCGGGGAGTCGCCGAACTGCTCCTTGTAGTGCTTGTACGCCGCGTCCTGGGACTCGTACGTGACCTTCTCGACCACGCCCATCTTGCCGAGGTCGGTCTGGATCTGCTTCTTCTGGTCGTCGGTCACCGCGCCCTTGGCGCAGTTGGGGTCGGACTCGGCGTCGCTCTTGTTGCAGAGGAAGACCGAGACGTTGACCTTGTCGTACCAGTAGCCCTTCATGGTGTTGACCTGGTCGCTCATCAGGAGCGACCCGCCGAACAGGGCGAGCGACAGGGCGACGGAGACGATGACGGCGAAGGTCATCGTCAGGTTGCGGCGGAGACCGACGCCGATCTCCGACAGGACGAACTGGGCGCGCATGGCGACTGGTTATGCCTTTCCGTGATCTAGGGTGCGGTCTCAGTGCTGGTAGCCGTAGACACCGCGGGCCTGGTCGCGGACGAGGCGGCCCTTCTCCAGTTCGATGACGCGCTTGCGCATCTGGTCGACGATGTTCTGGTCGTGCGTGGCCATCACCACGGTGGTGCCCGTGCGGTTGATGCGGTCGAGCAGCTTCATGATGCCGACGGAGGTCTGCGGGTCGAGGTTGCCGGTGGGCTCGTCGGCGATGAGGAGCTTCGGCCGGTTGACGAAGGCCCGCGCGATGGCGACGCGCTGCTGCTCACCACCGGAGAGCTCGCCGGGCATCCGGTCGTCCTTGCCGCCGAGCCCGACGAGGTCGAGCACCTGCGGGACGGACTTGCGGATCTCCCCGCGCGACTTGCCGATGACCTCCTGCGCGAAGGCGACGTTCTCGCCGACCGTCTTGTTCGGCAGCAGGCGGAAGTCCTGGAAGACCGTCCCCAGCTGGCGCCGCATCTGCGGCACCTTCCAGTTGGAGAGGCGTGCGAGGTCCTTGCCCAGGACGTGCACCTGCCCGTGACTGCACCGCTCCTCGCGGAGGATCAGCCGCAGGAAGGTGGACTTTCCGGAGCCGGAGGACCCCACGAGGAAGACGAACTCGCCCTTCTCGACCTCCAGGGAGACATCCCTGAGGGCGGGGCGGGTCTGCTTGGGGTAGACCTTGGAGACGTTGTCGAATCGGATCACGGATGCACCACGGGTCGCCGGGGGTAGATGAGCGTGACCATACGCGAACCGGGGAGGGCAGCGCAGTCACCGACTGTGGTTGCGCCACGGATGTTCCGTTTTGTGCCGGCCCCCGGGGGACGCACACCTTCGGCAGCGGCCGCGCACCCCGCCGGGGAACCTGGCAAAGTGGAGAGGGGAACATTCTCCTCCCCGCACACGTTGGACACGTGGAACCGTCGCAAGGAGGGCAAGCGCATGACGTACGACCGGCTGGTGTGCGCGAACTGCGCGGCCCCCGTCAGCGAGGGCCGCTGCCCCGTCTGCCGCGCGAACCGCGAGCGGCTGCAGCAGGAGAACTTCCTCGCGAATCTGAACCCGATGGCGCTGATCGCCCTGCTGACGGTCCTGATCGCCGCGGTGGCCCTGCTGGCCCACCAGACCGCGTAACAGCGCGCACCGCAGACCGCACCACAGACACGGCCGAGGGCCCGGAGCGAAATCGCTCCGGGCCCTCGGCTTCGCACTGTGCCTACGGTCCGTTCGGATGTGGCTACCGTCAGGCGGCAGCCCCGCCGCGGCCGCCCACGAGGCGCGGCAGGAGGCGGAAGCCGACACCGCCGGCGATCATCGTGGCGGCGCCGATCACCAGGAAGGTGGTCTGCGCGGCACCCGTCTCGGCGAGCTCCGCGCCGTTGCCCTGGGCCTGAGCCTGGGCCTGGCCCTGCGGGGCCGCCGGGGTGGAGTCCGAGCCGGTGTCCGTGAGGGAGGAGGAGCCCTCCTCCTGCGGGGAGGTGCCGCCGTCGGGGTCGGTGTTGTTGCCGCCGGTGCTGCCACCGTTGCCGTTGCCGTTGCCGTTGCCGCCGCCGGTGCCGTTCCCGTTACCCGGGTCGGTGGGCGCGTCGGTCGGGTCCTCGGTCGGCTCGGTGGGCTCGTCCGTGGGCTCGGTCGGCTCGTCCGTGGGCTCCTCGGTCGACGGCGGCGGGTCGGTCGGGAGACCCGTCGGCACGTCGGTGGGGATGCCGGTCGGCTCACCCGTCGGCGTCGGGATCGGGCTGGGCGACTCCTTGGCGCACAGGATGCCGAGCAGGCAGTTGTCGGCCTCCGCGGCGGATGCGGCACCGGCGGCGGTCAGCGAGGCACCGGCCGCGATCACGGCGCCGGCCGCTATCCGTGCGACACGGATCCGCGTCTTCTTCGTCATATGGTTGCTACCCCCAGTAGCTCATCGTCATTAGGCATCGCTCGGGGCTGTGCTCGACGGGGAAGGCTGCGGTGAAGAGGCCCCCCGGTTCACATGCGCCCCAGAGACACGCATGCCGCGCTTTACCCTTCCCATTTTTCAAGAACACGTCAAGGGCGTTTGCGGGCGCCATGTCCAACTCTGAGGGCTATGCGGAGAGTCGAACTCTGTGAGTGTGATGTAAAACCCAGACATCCGGGCACAGAAAAGGCAACCGCCGCGCTCATGGCGGCAGTTGCCTTGTCGACAAACTTACTTCTCTTGCTGCTTGCGCCAGCGAATTCCGGCCTCGAGGAATCCGTCGATCTCGCCGTTGAAAACGGCCTCGGGGTTACCGACCTCGCACTCGGTGCGCAGGTCCTTGACCATCTGGTACGGGTGCAGCACGTAGGAACGCATCTGGTTGCCCCAGGAGTTGCCACCGTCGCCCTTGAGGGCGTCCATCTTGGCCTGTTCCTCCTGGCGGCGCCGCTCCAGCAGCTTGGCCTGGAGCACGTTCATGGCCGTCGCCTTGTTCTGGATCTGCGACCGCTCGTTCTGGCAGGAGACGACGATGCCGGTGGGGATGTGGGTGAGGCGCACCGCGGAGTCGGTGGTGTTGACGCCCTGGCCGCCGGGGCCGGACGAACGGTACACATCGACCCGCAGTTCGGACTCGTCGATCTCGATGTGGTCGGTCTGCTCGACCACGGGCAGGACCTCGACGCCGGCGAAGGAGGTCTGGCGGCGGCCCTGGTTGTCGAACGGCGAGATGCGCACGAGGCGGTGCGTGCCCTGCTCGACGGAGAGCGTGCCGTACGCGTAGGGCGCCTGGACGGCGAAGGTGGTCGACTTGATGCCGGCCTCCTCCGCGTACGACGTCTCGTAGATCTCGGTCTTGTAGCCGCGCTGCTCGGCCCACCGCAGGTACATGCGCTGGAGCTTCTCGGCGAAGTCGGCGGCGTCGACGCCACCCGCCTCGGCGCGGATGTTCACCAGGGCCTCACGGGAGTCGTACTCGCCGGAGAGGAGGGTGCGGACCTCCATCTCGTCCAGCGCCTTCTTCACCGCCGTGAGCTCGGACTCGGCCTCGGCGCGGGTGTCCGGGTCGTCCTCCTCCTCGGCCATCTCGAAGAGGACGCCCAGGTCGTCGAGGCGACCGCGCAGGGCCTCGGCCTTGCGCACCTCCGCCTGGAGGTGGGACAGCTTGCTGGTGATCTTCTGCGCCTCATCGGGGTTGTCCCACAGGGACGGCGCGGCCGCCTGCTCCTCGAGCACGGCGATGTCTGCCCTCATCTTGTCGAGGTCCAGAACGGCCTCGATCGACTCCATGGTCGAGGAGAGGGACTTGAGCTCTTCGGATACATCGACGACTGCCACGCCTCCAGCGTAACGGCTCCGCCCGGCGGCCCACGCCGGGCGGGCGGCACGGGCCGCCGGAGGCACTGGGCACTGCGGCGTCGCCGGGGGCGGGGCTGGGGCGCGGGTGCCCTGTTGTCGGAGTCCTGGCGGGACGAGGCCCGGAGTCCCGGCGGGACGAGGCCTCGGACGCCCGGTGTGCCGGCGGGACGGCTTCCTGTACGCGGCGGAACAGCTCCCGGTGTCCGGACGGGAGGGGACCCGGAGTCCGGCAACACCGGGGCCTCGGACACCCGGAGTCCCAGCGGCAGGGGACCCGCTGCCCGGCGGCAAGGGACACTGTGTCCCAGTAGCACCACGGCCTCGGACCCGGAGTCCCGGGCGACGAGGCTCGGTGCCCGGCGGCACGGGAACCGGTGCCCAGGTAGCACCACGGCCTCGGACCCGGAGTCCCGGGCGTACGAGGCTCGGTGCCCGGCGGCACGGGAACCGGTGCCCAGGTAGCACCACGGCCTCGGACCCGGAGTCCCGGGCGTACGAGGCTCGGTGCCCGGCGGCACGGGAACCGGTGCCCAGGTAGCACCACGGCCTCGGACCCGGAGTCCCGGCGGCACGGAGCCCCGTGCCCCGGCAGCACCGCGGCCTCGGACACCCGGCGTCGGCAGACCGACCCCCGCTCAGATCGTCACCGCACCTGCCCCAGCATGTCGGCCAATGCCGGGGGCAATCGGCTCGCGGCGGTTCTCCGGAACGGACCGGGCAGACCGCTGAGCCGTGTTCTCCGTGTCCGGAGGCGTCGCACCAGGGTTCCAGCGACGGCCCGGTCCGTCAGGGCGACTGTGGGGCCGAGTTCCTCGTGTCCTGGGGAGGGGTGCTCGTGTCGTCGTCCGAGGTGGAGAGCCAGGCGCCCACGCCGATCGCGGCCGCCAGGGCGATCGCGGCGGCTCCGAGCGCCAGGCGGCGGCGTCGGGCGGCGGCACGGTTGCGGGCGGAGCCGGGGCGTGGGGTGCCGGTGGTGCGGGGGGCGCGGGCCGTGCCGTGGGCGCCGCCCGCCAGCTCGTCGGGGGCCGGGACGCGCATCGAGGTGTGGGTGTCGCGGTTGGAGTCAGCCGGTTTCGCGCCCGGGACGAGGGGGACCGCGCCGCGCCGCCGGATCCGTTCCCCGGAAGGGGCCGGGCCGGCCGGCTGCTCCTCCCGGTCGGTCTCCTCCGCGGACTCCGGATCGGGCTCGTCCACCTCCAGCGGCGGCATGCCCGCCAGCATCGGCAGCAGCTCCCGCAGCCGCGCCCCGAGCTCCGAGGCCCGCAGCCGCGAGGCCGGCGCCTTCGCCAGGCACTGCACGAGCAGCTGCCACAGCTCGTCGGGGATGCCGGGCAGCGGGACGACCGTCTCCGTGACGTGCCTGCGCAGCACCGCGCCCGGATGGCCGCCGCCGAACGGGGTGAAGCCCGCGAGCAGCTCGTAGAGGACCGTGGCGAGCGCGTAGATGTCGACGGAGGCGCGTGGCGGAAGGCCCTCGACGATCTCCGGGGCGAGGTAGTCCGGCGTGCCGATGATCTTCGTGGCCTTGGTCCGGCGCGGGGTGTCGATGAGTTTGGCCACGCCGAAGTCGGTCAGCAGCGCACGGTGGGAGCCTCCGGGGCCGAGCGGGCCCTGCATGTCCAGGAGCACGTTCTCCGGCTTCACGTCCCGGTGCACGACGCCCGCCGCGTGCGCGGCCGCCAGCCCGTCGGCGATGTCGGCCGCGATCGCCACGGCCGCCTCGGGCGGCAGCCGGCGTTCCCGCTCCAGCCGGGTCCTGAGGTCCGTACCGCGGACGAGGTCCATGACCAGCGCCAGGTCGTTGCCGTCCACCACCAGATCGCGCACCGACACGACGTGCGGGTGCTCCAGGCCGAGCAGCGCCGTCCGCTCCTGCACGAAGCGTCCGACGAGTTCCTGGTCGGACGCGAGGTCCTCGCGGAGCAGCTTGACGGCGACCGGGCCCTCGGGACCCTCGCCCAGCCACACCGTGCCGGCGCTGCCCCGCCCCAGGATCTGGTGGGCGGTGTACCGGCTGCCGATCTTCCGTGCCAAGGCTGCTCCTACCGACGCGTGTTGTCGCTAAAACTACGCGCAGGAAGAGCCAACCTTCACCGCCCGGGCGGAAATCACCCGCCAGGTGTCGACAAATCACCAACCTCGCAGGCCGGTTCGGGTCAGTTCGTGCCCGAAGAGCCGCCGAGCTTCTCGATCCAGCCGGTCACCGTGCCGAACCAGTCGGTGAGCTGGTCCCAGTAGCCCTTGCCGGTGCCGATCCACTCCTGGAGCGGGCTCAGTTCCCAGATCAGCCAGCCGGCGACGAACAGGATGACGATCGTGAAGAGGCAGCCCTTCAGGCAGCCCAGCCCGGGGATCCGCATCGGGTTGGCGCTGCGCTGCCTCGGCTGCCGGGGCTCGCGCTGCGGCTGCTGGGGCTGCTGCGGCTGAGGAGGCGGCGGGGGCGGGGCGTAGCGCTGCGGCTGCTGGGGCTGGTGCTGCGGGGCGTACTGCTGGGGCTGCTGCTGCGGATGGCCGTAGCCGGGTCCGGGCTGGGGCTGCCGACCGCGCTGCGGAGGCTGCTGCGGGGCCTGCTGCGGCCGGGAGACCTGACGCTGGGGGCGGCGGCGCAGCGGGTCCTGCCCCGGGTCGAGGTAGTTCTGGACCTGCGTCTGCTCGTTGCGGTCGCGGGCGGCCCGCAGCTGGTTCTGCCAGGGGTGCGGGTCCTCGGGCCCGCCGCCCTGGCCCTGCTGGCCGGGCGATCCCGGCGGGACCGGCGGCATGACGGCGGTCGGGTCGGCCGCGCCCCGGTGGGGCATGACCGAGGTGGGGTCGGAGGCGCCGGCCGGGCCGCCGGTGTGCGGCATGACGCTGGTCGCCGCGTTCGGGTCGTACGAACCCGCGCCCTGCGGGAGGACCTGGGTGGGGTCGGCCTGGCCGGACATGTCCGGGACGGGCGCGGGCGCCGGGTCGGGGGCCAGGAGCATGCCGACGCCCTCGGCGGCGGCGATCTGCGCGGAGTTCGCGTGCACGCCGATGCCCTCGGCGACGACGCGCAGGCCGCGGGCGAGGTTCTCGGCGCTGGGCCGCTCGTCCGGGTTCTTGCGCAGACAGCGCTCGATGATCGTCCAGAGCGGGTCCGGGACCGTGGAGGGGCGGCGCGGCTCGGCGCTCAGGTGCTGGTGCAGCACCTCGAGGGCGGAGCCGCCGGCGAACGGCGGACGGCCGGTGACCAGCTCGTACAGCAGGATGCCGGCGCCGTAGATGTCGACGGCGGAGGTCTGCGGACGGCCTTCCGCGCCCTCGGGCGCGACGTACGCCGGGGTGCCGACGAACTCCTGGGTGCGAGTCAGGCCCGGGGAGTCGGCGAGGCGCGCGATGCCGAAGTCCGTCAGCAGCGGGTGCATCTGCCCGTCGTACTGCTGGAGCAGGACGTTCGCCGGCTTGAGGTCGCGGTGGACGACGCCGTCCGCGTGGCTGGCGGCGAGCGCGTCGGCGATCTGGGCGGTGAGCAGGGCCGCGGCGACGGGGCTGAAGGGGCCGTTGTTCCGCAGATAGTGGTGCAGGTCTGGGCCCTCGACGAGGTCCATGACCAGGGCCAGCAGATCGCCCTCGACGACCAGGTCACGGACCCGGACGATGTTCGGGTGGGTCAGCCGGAGCAGGACGGAGCGCTCCCGGAGGAACCGCATCACGACGTCCGCGTCGTTGGCCAGCTCCTCCTTGAGGACCTTGATGGCGACGGTCTCGCCGGGCTGCCCCGGCACGGCCGCCTCGGCGCCCGCGGTCTCGCGCTGGCGGGCTCGCCAGACGGTGCCCGTGGCGCCGCGTCCGAGCGGCTCCTCGAGCAGGTACTTGCTGCCTACCGGCCGCACGTCATGCGCTCCCTGCTGCTTGCCTTGCCTGCTGGCCTGTGTGTCCGACCCACTGTAGTGCCGCGATGCCGGGGGCCGGGGTGTCGGCTTTCTGTGGGTCTTACGTAGCCGTTCTCACATCCGTTCGAAGCAAAGACGCTCACCTCGGTCTTGTGGTTGCTGATAACGAACGTGACTGATCTCAAGAGGTCGCCTGTGGGTCATCTCTCAGGCACTTTTGCGGGCAGAGCCGACCAATCAAGATCACCTTTTCCCGAGCGAGGGGCGCGGTGTCAGTGGCAGGTGCGAGGATGCCTGCAGTATTGGCCGACGTGCTGGGGCGGGGCGGGGGACTCCGCGCCCGGGCAGAAGGGACCGCTGACGGCGATGCAGATCCGGCTGACCGTCGTAGACCCGCTGGGCCCGTCGGCGCCGGCGCAGGGCCGCGCCCCACGCAGCGACGTGCTGGTCACCGCGCCGGCCGGTACGGCGCTCGCGGCGGTGTCCTCGGCGCTCGCCCAGGTGGTCTCCGGCGGCGACGGCTCGGGCACGGTGGTGCTGTACGCCGGGGAGCAGCGGCTCGACGCCCAGCGCTGCACGCTCGGCGAACCTCCGCTGACCGACGGTGCCGTGCTGTCCGTGGGCGCGCCGGGCGAGCCGGAGCCGCACCCCGAGCTGGACGACGCCCCGGCCCAGCTCCAGGTGGTCGCGGGTCCCGACGCCGGCGGTGTCCATCTGCTGCACGGCGGCGAGATCCGCATCGGCCGTTCCGCCGACGCGGACGTGCCCCTGGACGACCCGGACGTCTCCCGGCTGCACTGCGCGGTGACCGTGGGCGCCGACGGCCGCGTCTCGGTCGCCGACCTGGACTCCACGAACGGCACGACGCTCGACGGCAGGCCGGTGAGCGGCCGGGCCGTCCGGTTCGCGCCCGGGGCGCTGCTGCGGATAGGCGAGTCGGCCCTGCGGCTGGCTCCCGCCGGAGGACCGGGCGCCCGGGTCGGCACGACACCGGACGGGGAGGGGCACGTGCGCGTGCCGGGCCCCGCCGACGGTGGTCCGACGACCCACCCGCAGTCGACGAACCCGGCACCGGCCGGGCCGTCCGGGCCCACGCGGCATGCCTACGGCTCGGCGGCCTGGGGCACGCCGGGCGCGACCGGGCAGGGCTCCGTCGACTCGGCCGTGGTGCCGGGGCAGGGCGGGGCCCCCCGGGTGGAGAGCAGGGGTGCGCAGGGGCCGGGGCCGGTTGGCCGTGGGGCGTATCCGGGGCCCGGACAGGGCAGGTCCGGAGCCGTGCCGGGTGCGCGGGGGCGGCGTGTCTCAGGGGCCCGGGGAGATGCCGCCGCCGTCCCTGAGGACTCCACTCGTGCGGCGTCCGGGGAAGAGACGCGTGCGGCCTCGCCGGACGGGGTGGCCCGGGCCCCCCGTCAGCGCGGTGCCGCCGAGGGCTCGTCCTCCGTGGCCTCCCCGGACGGCCCGGCGCAGGCTTCCCGGCAGCGCGATGCCGCCCAGGGCTCGTCCTCCGTGGCCTCCCCGGACGGCCCGGCGCAGGCTTCCCGGCAGCGCGATGCCGCCCAGGCGGGGCTCGGCGACGGGGACACCCATGCGGGGCGCTTTGGGGTAGAGGCGCTGGGCGGGGCGTACGCCGGTGGCGGCGCCGACGGCACCGGTGAGGCCTACGGCAGCGGGCACGGCGGGTCTCGTGGCGGAGCCGTCGACGGGTCGGCTTCCGCGGACGCCGGGCGGGGACGGGACGGTCGCCCCGTTGGCGGCCCGCGCCGGGGCGCCCCGGTCGGATCCGCAGACGCCGGGCGGGACGCACACTCCGGTGGCGGCCCCGGGCAGGACACCCCGGCCGGCTCCCCCGACGCGCGACGAAACGCCCGCCCCGATCGCAGCCCAGGCCAGGACACCCCGGCCGGCTTCCCGAACGCCGGGCGGGACGCTCGCCCAGGTGGCAGCCCCGGGCAGGACACCCCGGCCGGCTTCCCCGGCGCGCGACGAAACGCCCGCCCCGATCACGGCCACGGCCACGGCCCCGGCCCCGGCCACAGCAACCCGGCCGAGTTCTCAGACGCCGGACGGAACGCTCGCCCCGGCCAGGACACCCCAGCCGGTGCCCCGGTCGAGCCCTCCGCGCACGGCCGCAAAGGCACTCCCCTCCGGGGCACCGACATACCGCAGACGCCCCGCAGGCGGGGTGGGATCGGGGCGTGGGCGCGGCGGCTGGCCGGAGGGCGGGGCGATCGGGAGCCGGACGCGCCGGAGGCATACGAGGACGAGCCGGGCAACGGAGCGGCGGAGCACGCCGCCGCCGTCGGGCCGGCGGTGCCGGAGACCTGGCCGGATCCGGCCACCCTGCTGCTGACGGCACTGGGTCCGGGACCCCGGCTGTGGGAGCGCGGCCCGGGCCATCCGGAGGCGCTCGCGGTGCGCCTCGGCACAGCCGACCGGGCGGTGCCGGACGGCTCGGGCCTGCTGCCCGCAGTGCCGGTGACCGCCGGACTGCGCGAGGTGGGCGCCCTGGGTCTGGCCGGGCCGCGGGCGCGGCTCGGCGGGCTGGCCCGTGCCCTGCTGGCCCAGCTCACCGCGTTGCACTCCCCCGACATGCTGGAGATCGTCCTGATCGCCGCGGACCGCTCCCGCCCTCTGGAGGAGCGCACCGCCGAGTGGTCCTGGCTGGGCTGGCTGCCGCATGTCAGGCCCGGGCACGGCCAGGACTGCCGGCTGCTCCTCGCCCACGACCGCGAACAGGCCGCGGCCCGCACCGACGAGCTCCTGCGGCGCCTGGAGGACCAGCTGGCGGAAGCCGGGCCGGGCAGCGGCACCCCGCAGGCCGGCGGCCATCCGGCCGACACCCCGGTCACCCACGCCCGCGGCGGCGACACCCCGTTCACCAGCACTCCCCAGGCCCCCACCGGCCTGCCGCTCCCAGGCCACCGGCCCCCGGAAGACGCCCCCGGTACCGACGCTTCCGCCCCCTTCCCCGGCCCGTTCACCGTGCTCGTCGTGGACGGCGACCCCGGCGGGGCCGATCTGCGCGAGGCCGTGGCACGGCTGGCGGCTCAGGGCCCGCGGGCCGGTGTCCACGTGGTGTGTCTGGCCGAGACGGCCGCCGCCTCCCCGGCCTCGCCGGTGACGGAGACGTACGAGGCGGCCTGCGCGGTGTCGCCGACGTTCCGGGAGTGCGGTGCGGTCGCGCTGCTCAGCGGGGACGTGGCGACGGCGCTGCGGCTGATGCGCGTGGCCCGGGCCGGAGCGGGCTCCGCACCGGCCGGTCACGGCACGGTCGCCACCGTCGACGCGGTCTCCCCCGCCTGGGCGGAGCGCTTCGCGCGGGCGCTGGCGCCCCTGCGGACGGACGCGGCGACGAGTGAGCGGCAGCCGCGCGTCTCCGCCCCGCTGCCCCAGGCGGCCCGGCTGCTGGACGAGCTGGGCCTGGCCCGGGCCACCCCGGCGTCGCTGATGGCGCGCTGGGCGGACGCGGCCGACGACACGGACGCGCTGGGCGGCCGGGTGCGGGCGGTGCTGGGCGCCGGGCCGCGCGGCCCGGTCGTCGCCGACCTCGCGGTCCAGGGCCCGCATCTGCTGATCGAGGGCCCGCCGGGCAGCGGCCGCACGGAGCTGCTGCGGGCGGTCGTCGCGTCCCTGGCCGCCGCCGAGCGGCCGGACCGGCTGGGCATCGTGCTGGTCGACGGCCGGGGCGGTCCCGGCCCCGGCTCGGGCGCGGGCTCGGGCGGCGGGCACGGCGAGGGCCTGCGGGTGTGTACGGACGTACCGCATGTCACCACGCATCTCTCGGCTCACGACCCGGTCCGGATGCGGGAGTTCGCGCAGTCGCTGAGCGCCGAGCTGAAACGGCGCGCCGAGTTGCTGGGCCGGTCCGACTTCGCCGAGTGGCACAGCGGTCGTGAGCTGTCGGGCCGTGTGGTCGCCCAGCGCACGGGCACGGCCCGGGGCGGCGTCCAGGGCGAGTCGGCCGCCGGGGCCGGTGCCGGGGACCTCGACTCCCCTTCCAGTTCGACCATGCGGCTGCGGCCCGGAGCGGCCCGGCGGCGGACGGAGGCGGCGCCGCCGCTGCCCCGGCTCGTCGTGGTCGTCGACGATCTGGACGCCCTGGTCTCCCCCGCGCTCGGCTCGACCGGGCGGCCCGCGGCCGGTTCGGTGATGCGCGCGCTGGAGGCCGTGGCCCGGGAGGGCGAGCGGCTCGGCGTCCACCTGGTGACGGCCTCCGGCCCCTGCCCCCGAACGGCGGAGACGGAACCGGCCCGCCGGGCCACCCTGCGCGTAGCGCTGGACGCCCCGGCCCCGGGTCCGGACGAGCCCGCGCCCGGCCGGGGCAGCCTGACGTGCGCGGACGGGCGCGTCACACCGCTCCAGGGCGGGCGGGTCACCGGTCGTATCCCCCGGACGGCGACCCTGCGCCCCACGGTCGTACCGCTGGAATGGCACCGCATGGGTGACCCTCCGGCCCGGCGCCCGGTGCGGGAACTCGGAAACGGCCCGACCGACCTGGCACTGTTGGCCAGCGCGCTGGAAAGGGCGGCGAGGGAGGTCTCGGCGGCACAGGTGCCGTCACTTCTGTAGGACTCGCCGGCACGCGTACGTGGCACTGGCCGGAAGCCGACCCCTCCCGATGATCAGGGGTTCAGACCCTGGTCACGAGGGGGTCACGATCCCCCGCTTGACAGCCGACGCCATCTTGCCGCCCCGCACACCCGGGCGTAGACCAGATCGCACGGGAGCGCGCTCGACGTTCGACGAGAAACGAAGAACGGGGCAGTCATGCGCATGACGAGCAGCACCATCCGGACACGTCGGTCGCCGCAGCGGGACAAGGCGACCCCTCAGAGCCGCAGAGCCATCAGGGCGGCGGCCGCCGTCGCCGCGGGAGCGCTCGCGCTCTCGCTCACCGCCTGCGGAAGCAGCGACAACGACAGCGGTGGAAGCACGGGCGACACCCAGCCGACCACCGACAACGTCACCCTTCCGAAGCTGGACGGGACGAGCCTGGAGGTGGCCGCCGTGTGGAGCGGCACCGAACAGGCCAACTTCAAGAAGGTCCTGGAAGAGTTCGAGAAGCGCACGGGCGCCACGGTCACGTTCGTGCCAGCGCAGGACCCGATCATCAACTTCATCGGCTCGAAGGTGGCCGGCGGGCAGCCGCCGGACATCGCGATGCTGCCGCAGCCCGGCGCCATCAAGCAGGCCGTCGACAAGGGCTGGGCCAAGCCTCTCGGCTCCGACGCCCTCAAGGAGCTCGGCGAGAACTACTCGCAGGGCTGGCAGGACATCGGCAAGGTGGGCGGCAAGGAGTACGGCGTCTACTACAAGGCCGCCAACAAGTCCCTGATCTGGTACAACAACCAGGTCTTCGAGAACGCCGGGGCGAGTGAGCCCGAGACCTGGCCGGATCTGCTCAACACCGCGCAGACGGTCTTCGACTCCGGCGTCACCCCGTTCTCCATCGGCGCCGCCGAGGGCTGGACGCTGACCGACTGGTTCGAGAACGTCTACCTGTCCCAGGCGGGACCGGAGAAGTACGACCAGCTGGCCAAGCACGAGATCAAGTGGACGGACCCGTCCGTGAAGGACGCGCTGACCACCCTCGCGCAGGTCTGGGGCAAGCCCGACTGGATCGCGGGCGGGGCGAACGGGGCGTTGCAGACCGACTTCCCGGCCTCCGTCACGCAGGTCTTCACCGGCGGGGACCAGCCCAAGGCGGCCATGGTCTCCGCGGGTGACTTCGCGCAGGTCAACATCCCGTCGAGCATGAAGATCGGGACGGACGCGAAGGTGTTCCCGTTCCCCGCGGTCGGTGACAACGGCCCGGTGGTCTCGGGTGGTGACGCGGCCGTGATCCTGGAGGACTCGAAGGGCGCCCAGGCCCTGGCCACCTGGCTCGCCTCCCCCGACGCGGCGCAGATCCAGGCCAAGCTGGGCGGCTACCTCTCGCCGAACAAGAACGTGCCGAACTCCGCGTACCCGAACGCGGTGCAGCAGAAGATCGCCAAGGCGCTCATCGACGCCGGTGACGACTTCCGCTTCGACATGTCCGACCAGGCCCCGCAGGCCTTCGGCGGCACGCCCGGCAAGGGCGAGTGGAAGATCCTCCAGGACTTCCTGAAGAACCCGAAGGACATCGCGGGTACGCAGGCGAAGCTGGAGGCCGAAGCGGCAGCGGCCTACGGGAACTGATGCCATGACGTCTGCCACGGCGGCAGGGGGCAGCGAGCCCCCTGCCGCTCCCAAGACGCGCAAGAGTGTGACCGGCACCCGCAGGACCGTCGCGGCGCTCTTCCTGCTGCCCGCGCTCGTCCTGCTCGGCGCGCTCGTGGTGTACCCGATCGGGTACTCGGTCGTACGCAGCTTCTACGACCAGTCCGGTGACGGCTTCGCCGGAATGGACAACTACAAGTCCCTCTTCACCGACGAGGGCATCCGCACCGCGCTGAAGAACAACATCATCTGGGTGGTGTTCGCGCCCACGGTCGCGACGGCGCTCGGTCTGATCTTCGCGGTGCTGACCGAACGGGTGCGTTGGGGTACGGCGTTCAAGCTGGTCGTCTTCATGCCGATGGCGATCTCGATGCTGGCGGCCGGCATCATCTTCCGCCTGGTCTACGACCAGGACCCGGACAAGGGCGTGGCGAACGCGGTGTGGGTGGGCGTGCACGACACGTTCTCCCAGGCGTCGGCGTTCCCGAAGGCCCACCCGGGCCGGGACTCGCCGCTGGAACCGGCCGGCGGCGGCGCGTTCATCACCAGGTCGCCCGTCCGCGCGGGCGAGGCCGTCTCGCTGCCCCTGGTGGGTGTGGCGCCCGATCTGATGCCCGACGACGCGAAGGCCGCGGTGGCGCCGAAGCCCGAGCCGGACAAGATCACGGGGACGACCTGGCAGGACTTCACGCGGGGCAAGGGCGTGGGCACGCTGGGCGGGGTCGACGCGGCCGAGCTGGGCTACGCCGGTATGAAGGTCGAGGCCGTGAAGGACGGCAGGGTGGTGGCGTCGGCGACGGCGGCCGACGACGGCACCTTCACGCTGCCGGCCTCGGCCGACGGGTCCCAACTGCGGCTTCCCGCAAGCAACTTCAAGGAGCCGTACAACGGCCTGGACTGGCTCGGCCCGTCCCTGGTCACCCCGTCCATCATCGGCTCGTACATCTGGATGTGGGCGGGCTTCGCGATGGTGCTGATCGCGGCCGGCCTCGCCAGCGTGCCGCGGGAGCTGCTGGAGGCCGCCCGGGTCGACGGCGCGTCCGAGTGGCAGGTGTTCAGACGGGTCACGGTGCCGCTGCTGGCGCCGGTCCTCGCGGTCGTCATGGTCACCCTGATGATCAACGTGCTGAAGGTCTTCGACCTGGTCTTCATCATCGCCCCCGGCTCCTCCCAGGACGACGCGAACGTCCTGGCCCTGGAGCTGTACCGCAAGGGCTTCTCGGAGGACCAGCCGGGCATCGCCAGCGCCATCTCGGTGTTCCTGCTGCTGCTGGTGATCCCGGTGATGTGGTTCAACGTGCGTCGGCTGCGGCGGGAGGTGCGGCGATGAAGGCCAAGCAGTCGCTGGGGGCGCGGCTCGCCGAGGGGGTGAGCGGTGGGCTGCTGCGGGTGTTCCTCATCGTGGTCGGCCTGTTCTGGCTGGTGCCGACGATCGGTCTGCTGCTGTCCAGTCTCCGCTCGCCGGAGGACATCGCGGCGAGCGGCTGGTGGAAGGTGTTCACGGAGCCGTCGCAGATCACCTTCGACAGCTACTCCAAGCTGCTGGAGAACGAGGACATCACCAGCTCCCTGCTGAACACGGTGTGGATCACCGTCCCGGCGACCCTGCTGGTCGTGATCATCGGCTCGCTGGCGGGCTATGCCTTCGCCTGGATGGAGTTCCCGGGCCGGGACTGGTGGTTCCTCGGGGTGGTCGGCCTGTTGGTCGTACCGGTGCAGGTCGCGCTGATCCCGATCGCCGAACTCTTCGGCAACATCGGCATCTTCGGCACGGTGCTCGGCGTGGTGCTCTTCCACGTCGGCTTCGGCCTGCCGTTCGCGGTGTTCCTGCTGCGGAACTTCTTCGCCGAGATCCCGAGAGAGCTGCTGGAGGCCGCGCGCCTGGACGGAGCGGGTGAACTGCGCCTGTTCTTCCGCGTCGTGATGCCGCTCGGCGGCCCGGCGATCGCCGCCCTGGGCATCTTCCAGTTCCTGTGGGTGTGGAACGACCTGCTGGTCGCGCTGATCTTCTCGGACTCCGGGAGCCAGCCGATCACGGTCGCGCTGCAGACGCAGGTACGGCAGTTCGGCAACAACATCGACGTGCTGGCACCCGGCGCGTTCATCTCGATGGTGATCCCGCTGGCCGTCTTCTTCGCGTTCCAGCGGCAGTTCGTGTCCGGCGTGATGGCCGGAGCGGTCAAGTAACCCTAGTAGCAATGGAGTTGAAGGGGCGGGCCGGTGGCGGGCCGCCCCTTCGGCATTCCCCCGGATGACGTAGCCGCCGTAACCAAGTGGCCTCTCCGGCCGTTCCCGGGCCGAACGCCCGCGCCGACCGATGGATGGCCTCTTGCCCAGGTTCAGTGTCATTGTCCCCGCGTACCAGGTTCAGGCGTACCTGCACGAGTGCCTGGAGTCGGTGCTCTCCCAGTCCTGTCCCGATCTGGAACTGATCGTCGTCGACGACTGCTCACCGGACGCGTGCGGCGCGATCATCGACGAGTTCGCCACCCGCGACGCGCGTGTACAGCCCGTCCATCTGCCGGAGAACGTCGGCCTGGGCCCCGCCCGCAACGCGGGCGCGGCGCGCGCGAGCGGCGACTACCTGCTGTTCCTCGACAGCGACGACACCCTCACGCCCGACGCGCTGCGCTCCATCGCCGACCGGCTGAAGGAGACCGGCGAGCCGGACGTCCTGGTCTTCGACTACGCGCGCACCTACTGGACAGGCGAGGCGGTCCGCAACCAGGCGGCCCTGCAGCTGACCGAGCAGGGTCCGGCCCCGTTCCGCCTGGAGGACCGGCCGGGCCTGCTGAAACTGCTGATGGTCGCCTGGAACAAGGCCTACCGGCGGGAGTTCGTCGAGGAGAAGGGGTTCGCCTTCCCGCCCGGCTACTACGAGGACACGCCGTGGACGTACCCGGTGCTGATGACGGCCGAGTCGATCGCGACCCTCGACCGCGTCTGCGTGCACTACCGGCAGCGGCGGATGGGCAGCATCCTGCGCACCACCAGCGAGCGCCACTTCGACGTCTTCGACCAGTACGACCGGATGTTCGCGTATCTCGACGAGCGCCCCGAACTGGACCGGTGGCGGCCGGCGCTGTTCCGCCGCATGGTCCACCACCTGGCGATCGTGTACTCCCGGCCGGACCGGCTGCCGCGCGGCTCACGGGCGGACTTCCTGCGCCGGGCCCGCGCCCACTACCGCCGCTACCGCACCCCCGGCCCGCCCGCACCGCTGCGCACCCGGGTGCACCACACCCTGATCCGCTTCGGCCTGCACCGCACCTACCGCACGCTGCACCTGGCGGCGGCCCTGCACCGCGCCGCCGCCAGGACCACCGGCACGCTGCTCCACGGCCTGCGGACCGCCGCGCTCAGGGTCCACTACGGCGTCCAGCGCCGCCTGCCCGTGCGCGACCGTGCCGTCTTCGCCGCCTATGACGGCCGCGGCCACGGCTGCAACCCGGGCGCGCTGGAGTCCACGATCCGCGACCTCGCGCCGCACATCCGCACGGCGTGGATCGCCCGCCCCGAGCACCACCACGCCAGCCCGCCCGGCCCGCGCTGCATCGTCCCCGGCACGGCCGCCTACTGGACGGCGCTCGCCCGCTCCCGGTACCTGGTCAGCAACACCGACTTCGACGACCGCCTGGTCAAGCGCCGGGGCCAGGTCCTGATCCAGACCGGGCAGGGCACCCCGCTGGGGCACATCGGCCTCGACCTCCAGGAACGCCCGGCGGCCGCCCGCGGCAGGGACTTCGCCCGGCTGCTCAAGGGCGTCGACCAGTGGGACTACGTGCTGTCCGCCAACCGCCACACCACCCTGACCCAGGAGCGCGTCCACCCCGGCCGCTACACCACGCTGGAGTACGGCTACCCCCGCAACGACGTGTTCCGGACGGCGACCCCGGCGGACGTGGCCCGGCTGCGCGCCTCGCTGGGCATCCCGGAGGGCACGGTGGCGATCCTCTACGCGCCGACCCACCGCGACTACCGCCGCTCCCAGCACCGCACCCTCGACCTCCAGCGGATCGTGCGGCGCCTCGGCCCGCGCTTCGTCGTCCTGGCCCGCGCCCACCACGCCTACGGCGCCCCGCTGACCACCACCCGCGGCCGGGTCGTCGACGTCAGCGGCCATCCGAGCGTGGAGTCGCTCTGCCTGGCCTCGGACGCCCTGGTCACGGACTACTCGTCGCTGATGTTCGACTACGCCAACCTGGACCGGCCGATCGTGATCCACGCCGACGACTGGGAGGCGTACGAGGCGGCCCGCGGCACCTACTTCGACCTGCGCGCCTCCCCGCCGGGCGCCCTCGCGCGCGGCGAGGACGAGCTGATCGACATCTTCGCCACCGGCCACTGGCGGGGCTCCCGCTCGACCCAGCTGCGCGCGGCGTTCCGCGAGCGGTTCTGCGCCTACGACGACGGACGGGCCGCCGAGCGGGTCGTCCGCCGTGTCGTTCTCGGGGAGTCGGAGCTGCCGCCGGTCGTCCCGCTCGGCGAGCGGCGCCCGGTGCCGTCGGCGGCGGCCTCGCTGGCGCGCGAGCCGCTCGCCACGGTGCCGCGCCCGGCCGGTCCCCCGAACGTCACCGACCACCTCTGACCACGGTTCTCACGCCGGGGAGTCCGCATGCCCTCCAGCCCGTCGCGGCCGACCCCCAGCCGGCCGCCGTCCTGGCGTCCGTCGGGGCGGCCACGCTCCTGAAAAGCGTCCGCGGCACCTCGAAGACCCGAACACCCGAAGCCCCGGAAGCCCCCGAAGCCCCTCAACGCCCCTCGACAGAAAGAGCAGAATGCCCCGCTTCAGCATCGTCGTCCCGTCCCATGGGGTCGCGGGCCGGCTGTCCCTGGCGCTGGACTCGGTCCTCGCCCAGTCCTTCGGCGACTTCGAGCTGATCCCGGTCTGCGACGCGCCCGACGCACCGGCGGCCGACGTCGTCGCCGGGTACGCCGAACGGGACTCCCGGGTGACGCCGGTGCACTCCCCGCCCTCGGCGGGTCTTGCCGGGGCGCGCAACACCGGGCTGCGGGCGGCCGTCGGCGGCCATGTGCTGTTCCTCGACGGCGACGACGTCCTGGTCCCGGGGGCGCTGGCGGCACTGGACGCCCGGCTGAACGCGGTGGGCGACGGGGACGCGCCGGTGGACGTCCTGTACTTCGAGCACGAGCGCACCCCCTGGTGGGAGGGCGAGCCGGCCAACCCGGCCGCGCCCCTGCTGGCCAGGACACCGGACCGGGTCTTCTCCCCCGACCGGGCCCCGGAGCTGACGGGCGTGACGCTCCCGGCGTGGAGCGCGGTGTACCGCAGGGCCTTCCTCACCGAGCGGGACATCGCCTTCCCCGGGGACCACTTCACCGACGTCGGGTTCGGCGCCCTGGTCGCCCTGCGTGCGGAGCGGGTGGCGGCCCTGCGCGCGGTCGTCGTCCGGCATCTGCTGCGCCGGCAGGGCAACCGGCTGAACCTTCCGGGCGAGCACCACACCGAACTGCTCGACCAGACCGAGCTGGTGCTGACCCGGGCGGCGGAGCAGGGGCTGTCGGCGGACCGGCTGAAGCCGCTGTTCACGCAGCTCTTCGCCGCTTTGCTGAAGACGGCCGCCCACCCCCGGCGGCTGCCCGCCGGACGCCGCGCCTTCTTCCGCCGGGCGAGCGCGCTCTACCGGCGGCACCGCCCCGCCGGCTACCGGGCGCCCGGCGGCAGCCTCGGCGTCCAGCACCGGCTGATGGCGGCCGGTTCGTACCCGGCGTTCCGCGCCCTGCGCGCCGCCAACCAGAGGGCGCTGCGGGCCGCCGCACTGCTCCCGCGCCCCCGGGGGCTGCGCACCCGCCTGCGCTACGCGGCGAACCTGCGCCTCCCGCTGGACAGGAACCTCGCCGTGTACTGCGCGTACTGGGGCCGCGGCTACGCCTGCAACCCGGCCGCGATCCACGCCAAGGCCCGCGTACTCGCCCCGCACCTGCGCTCGGTGTTCCTGGTGGAGCCGGACGCGGTGGACGGCCTGCCGAAGGACGTGGAGTACGCGGTCATCGGCAGCCGGAAGTACTGGGAGGCGCTGGCCCGCGCCAAGTACCTGGTCAACAACGCCAACTTCGCGGACGCCGTGGTCAAACGCCCCGGCAGCACGCACCTCCAGACCCAGCACGGCACCCCGCTGAAGACGATGGGCGCCGACCAGGCGACGTACCCCGTGGTGGCGGCGGCGACGGGGAGCTTCGCCAGGCTGCTGGCCCGGATGGACCGCTGGGACTACAACCTCACCTCCAACCGGCACTCCACCGAGATGTGGGAGAAGGCGTTCCCCGGCGCGCACGAGACCCTCGAGTACGGCTATCCGCGCAACGACGTCTACTACACGGCGTCCGCCGAGGACGTCGCCCGCGTCCGCAAGGAACTCGGCGTCCCCGAGGGCAAGAAGGCGATCCTCTACGCGCCCACGCACCGCGACTACGCCACCGGCTTCTCGGCCGGCCTGGACCTGGCCGAGTTCTGCGAGGCGATCGGCGACGAGTACGTGGTGCTGCTGCGCGCCCACTACTTCTATGACCAGGGGCCGGGCCGGGGCGGCGACCGGATCATCGACGTCACGGGGCACCGGTCCTCCGAAGACGTGTGCCTGGCGGCCGACGCGCTGATCACCGACTACTCGTCGATCATGTTCGACTACGCCAACCTGGACCGGCCGATCGTCGTGTACGCCGACGACTGGGACGTCTACCGGGAGACGCGGGGCGTCTACTTCGACCTGATGGAGCTCCCGCCCGGCCGCGTCGCCCGCACGCCCGGGGAGCTGGCGGCGGCCTTCGCCGACGGCACCTACGCGGACGAGTCCGCGACGGCCCTGCGTGCCGCGTTCCGGGAGCGCTTCTGCCAGTTCGACGACGGGCGGGCCGCCGAGCGCGTCGTACGCCGGGTGCTGCTGGGGGAGCCGCCCGAGTCGCTCCCGCCCGTGATCCCGCTCGCGGAGCGCGTCCCGGCCCCCGCCGCCACCCTCGTAAGGAGCTGACCGAAGAAGTGCCCCGCTTCAGCATCATCGTCCCCGTCTACAAGGTGCAGGGCTTCCTGCGCGAGTGTCTCGACTCGGTGCTCTCCCAGTCGTACGGCGACTTCGAGGTGATCGCCGTGGACGACCGCTCCCCCGACGGCAGCGGCGCGATCCTCGACGAGTACGCCGCCCGCGACGCCCGGGTGCGAGTGCTGCACCTGCCCGAGAACGTGGGCCTCGGCCGGGCCCGCAACGCCGGGCGGGAGCGGGCGGCCGGCGACTACGTCCTGTTCCTCGACAGCGACGACCGCTACACGCCGGGTCTGCTGGCCGCCGTAGCGGCGCGGCTGGAGGCGACCGGCGACCCGGACATCCTGGTCTTCGACCATGTGCGCACCCACTGGTGGGGCCGGGGCGGGCGCAGCGAGGCGGCGGACCTGCTGGCGGAGGCGGGCACGGAGACGTTCCGCGTCCGGGACAGTCCGCAGTACCTCAAGCTGTTCCTGGTCGCCTGGAACAAGGCCTACCGGCGCACGTTCCTCCAGGAGCACGGCCTGGAGTACGCGGCGGGGCTGTACGAGGACGCGCCGGTCACCTACCGGGCGATGGTGCTGGCGGACCGCATCGCCTGTCTGGGCCGGATCGGGGTCGAGTACCGGCAGCGCAGGCAGGGCGCGATCACCAGGACCCCGGGGCGGCGGCACTTCGAGATCTTCCCGCAGTACGAAGGGCTGTTCACGTTCCTGGAGCAGCGCCCCGACCTCGACTGGGCGCGTCCGCCGCTGCTGGAGCGGGCGCTTGACCACATGCTGTTCGTGCTGGCCCGCGAGGACCGGGTGCGGCCCGCGGACCGGGGCGACTTCTACCGCGAGATCCGCTCCTTCCACCGCCGCCACCTCCCCGAGGGCGGCTTCCCGGAGCCGGAGGGCTGGCGCGGGGTCGAGATGCGGCTGCTGGCGTCGGCGCCCTACGCGTCGTACGCGGCGGTGCGCGGTCTGCGGGACCTGCGCGCGAAGGCCCTGGGCCGGAAGCGGCGGGTGGTGCGGAAGGCGTCGGGGACCGCGCTGCGCACCTGGTACGCGGCCCAGTCGCAACGCCCGCTCGATCCCCGGCTCGCCGTCTACTCGGCGACCCACCACCGGGGCGTGAGCGGTGATCCGGCGGCGATCTACGAGAAGGCCCGCGAGATCGCCCCGCACATCCGGGGCGTGTGGGTGGTGAAGGAGGACGCGGTGGAGGCGCTGCCGCCCGGCGTCGACCATGTGACACCGGGCTCGCGGCGCTACCACGAGGTCATGGCGCGGGCCACGTACTGGGTGAACAACGTCAACTGGCCCGGCACCCTGGCCAAGCGGCCCGGCAGCGTCCACATCCACACCCACCAGGGCACCCCGCTCAAGTACATGGGCGCCGACCTGCTGACCAAGCCGGGCGCGCGGCACGGCTTCGACGTGCCGCAGATGCTGCGCCGGGCCGACCGCTGGGACTACAGCCTGGTCGCCGGCCTGCACGCGGAGCGGGCCTGGGAGCGGGCCTACCCCTGCCACTTCGCCTCGCTGCGGACCGGCAGTCCGCGCAACGACGCCCTGGTCGGCGCGGACCCCGAGCGGGGCCGGGAAGCGCGGGAGCGGCTCGGCGTCCCCGCCGGTCACACGGTCGTGCTGTACGCGCCGACCCGGCGCGACTACCGCAAGGGCGGCCATGTAGAGCGGTTCGACCCGGCCCGGTTCGCCGAGGATCTCGGCCCGGGCCACACCCTCGTCGTCCGGCTGCACCCCTCGCTGGCCGGGGGCGTGGCGCGCGGCCTGGGGCTGGCCGAACTGCACCGGCGGGGCGTGCTGGTGGACGCGACCGACGAGCCGCACGTCGAGGACGTGCTGCTCGCCTCCGACGTGCTGGTCACCGACTACTCGGCCCTGCTGTTCGACTACGCCCTCCTCGACCGGCCGATCGTGGTGCACGCCGACGACTGGGGCGCGTTCGCGGCCAGCCGGGGCGCCTACTTCGACATCACGGCCGACGCGCCGGGGCATGTGTCGCGCTCCTACCGGGAGCTGGCCTGGCTGTTCGCTTCCGGCACCTGGCAGGACGGGGAGTCGGCGCGGCTGCGGGCGGGCTTCCGGGAGCGGTACTGCGAGTTCGAGGACGGGCGGGCCGCCGAGCGGGTCGTACGCCTGCTGATGCTGGGCGAACGGGGCGGTTCGCTGCTGCCCGCGGCCCGTCGGACCGCGGGTGCCGGTACGAGGCCCGAGGCGCTGGTCGAGCGATGAGAACACCCGCCACCCCCGAGGCCGTCCCCTCCCTGCCCGGCCAGCGGGCCGCCTCGGCCCGTCCGCCGGCCGCGGCCGACCGGTTGCGGCCGGTGCGCTGGTGGCACGCGGCGCTGGTCGCCGTGCCCACCGCGGCCCTGTTCGTGCTGGGCTACCGGCGCCGCTGGATCTGCGACGACGGGCTGATCTATCTGCGGCCGGTCCGGCAGATCCTGGCGGGCAACGGGCCCGTGTTCAACGTGGGAGAGCGGGCGGAGAGTTCGACCGGGACCCTGTGGCAGTGGCTGCTCGCGCTCGCCACCTGGGTCACCGGCGAGGACCCCGCGTTCCTCGCGGTCGGGCTCGGGCTGCTGCTGAGCACCGCCGGGTTCGGGCTCGCGCTGTACGCCACGTGTTTGCTGCACCGGGGCGCGAGGCTGCTGCTCCCGGCGGGGGTGTGCGTGCTGTTGGCCGTGCCCCCGTTCTGGTCGTACATGACCTCGGGCCTGGAGAGCGGCCTGGGCGCCTTCTGGACCGGCCTGTCGTGGTGGCTGCTGACCCGTACCCGGCGCGGGCAGGAGGCCCGGCCGGCGTACACGGCCGCCTTCGTGTTCGGGCTGGGTCCGCTGGTCCGGCCCGACCTCGCGGTCGTCACGGCGTGTTTCCTGGCGGCGCAGTGGTGGGTGCTGCGCCCCTCCCGGCGGGGCACCGCCGCGATGCTGGCCTCGGCGGGAGCGGTGCCACTGGCGTACGAGGTCTTCCGGGCGGGTTACTACGGGATCCTGGTGCCGCTGCCCGCCATCGCCAAGGAGGCGAGCGCCAGCGACTGGGGCCGGGGCGCCGGCTATGTGCAGGAGACGCTCGGACCCTACTGGTTGTGGCCCGTCGTCCCCGTGCTCGGCGCGCTGACCGTCCTGCTGGTGCGGCGCACGCGCCGGGAACGGCGGTACCGCGCCCCGGGGCGGACCTCGCTCGCGGTGGTGCTGGCCCCACTGGCCGCGGGCCTGCTGCTGTCCGCCTACGTCATCCGTGTCGGCGGTGACTACATGCACGCGCGCATGATCCTGCCCGCCCTTCTGCTGCTGCTCCTGCCGGTGCTGGTCGTTCCGGCGAACCGATTCACCGGCGTCGCGAGCGCGCTGCTGCTGGTGTGGCTGTGCGCGGCGGTCAGCCCGCTGCGGGCGCCGTTCGACGTGCGCGGCACGCCCGGGTCGTTCAATGTGCGCAGCTCCGACGTGGAGGCCCTCGGAGACCACAACCCGGTGCGCACCGCCACCTGGGTGGCCAACTGGCCCGCCCTGCCGGAGGCGCGCGGCATGCTCGCGCGGGCCGTGCGGGCGCCCGGGCCGACGCTGCTGTACTTCGACTCCGCGCGGCGGCTGCACGCCACGCCGATGCGGCCGGGCTCCCGGTACCACGTGGTGATCGTGGGCCGTCATCTCGGCGTCACGGGAGCCGCGGCGCCGCTCGACGCCTACGTCAACGACGCCTGGGGGCTGGCCAGTCCCGTCGGCGCGCATCTCGCGCTGGAGCGGTGGAGCTGGCCCGGGCACGAGAAGTTCCTGCGCAACCACTGGGTCTTCGCGGAGTGGGCGGCGCGGCGTCCGCCGGAGCGGGACCTGCTGCGGGCCGGGGCCTCGCTGGAGACGGTCGTGGCGGCCCGGGCCGCGCTGGGCTGCGGCGAACTGGCCGAACTGAAGGAGTCGGTGCGCGCGCCGCTCACCGCCGAGCGCTTCTGGCGGAACCTCACGGGGTCCGTCGAGCGGACGGGGTTCCGGTTCGCGCGCTGGCCCGCGACGGCGGAGAGGGCGCTCTGCGACTGACCCGATGAGTTGAATCCTCCCCTCCCTGAAGGGAGGGGATTCCTGGCTCAGGCTGCCTCCTGGAGCAGCGCTCCAGGAGGTCTTGCGCCATCAGCACCAGCCGGGTTGAGACCAGCCCGGACGAGCATCACACGTGCGGAGTTCTTGTCCCGTGGGGACACGAGCCCGCATGCGGTGCAGGTGTAGGTACGTTCCGACAGCGGCAGTGCGTGCTTGGCTCTCGCATCGCAGTTGGCGCAGTCCATCGTGGTGTGCGCGGGGTGGACCAAGCGGATGTCCCGCGCGTGTTTGCGGCCCATCTCGATCAGCGCCTGCTTGGTGGCGCCGATGGCGGCGTCCGCGGCCCTGCGTGCCATCGTGGACTTGGCCAGGAACTTCGGACGGAAGTCCTCAACCGCGATCGCGTCGTGGTCGCGGACCACCTTCTTGGCCCACTTGCGGCCGGTGTCCGCACGCTGCCCGGCGACCTTCTTGTATGCCTTCGCCCGCAGCTTCTTCGCCTCGCGGTAGCCCCTGGATGCGGGCTGGCCCTTCTTCGGCCTGCGGCGGGCCGTCATCCGGTCATACCGGGTCAGCTTCTTCTGGGCCTTCCTGCCGTGTTCGGCGTGCGGCAGGTCATACGCGTCGGAGGTGGTGGTCGCGGTCTCCTTCACGCCCCAGTCGACACCGAGCACCCGACCGGTCTCCGGCAGCGGCTGTACTTCGGCGGGCACGACGAAGGAGCAGTACCAGTGGCCGAGGCTGTCCTGGTACACGCGCACCGAGGACGGCTCAGCCGGCAGGTCCCTCGACCACACCACCGTCAGGACGATTCCGCCCGCCAGGTGCAACCGGCCGTCCTTCAGCCGGAACCCGCGCCGCGTGTAGTTCAGGGTCGCCAGTGCCTCGCGCTTCTTCTTGTGCGCGGGCATCCCGGCCCGGCGTGCCAGGGGCAGGCGCTCCTTGATGTCCTTGTGGGCCTTGGCGCGGGAGCGGCCGAAATCACGGATGACCTGCTGCTGGACCACCGACGAGCCCTCACCCAGCCACGGGATCGCCTTTCGGGCTGCGGTCAGCATCCTGTCCAGCTGCGCCGGGCCACACGTCCGCTTCTCCCCACTCACCTTGTTGTGCAGGTACACGGCCCGGGACTTGGCCACACACTCATTCCACAGCCACCGGCACCGGTCCCACTCCGCCACCAGGGCCGTGCGGGCGGCGGACGACACACGCAACCGGTAGGTGTAGCGGGCATGCCCGCCCTCCACAGCCGCCCCCACATGCGCCATCCCGCCCCCTCACAGTGTCGAGACCCAAGCACCGTGCCGTCCCGAACTCTGTGAAGGACCGTATGTACGACAGCCGCACACACGCACCCCAATCCCACCGCCACCACCCCGACCAGCGACCACAGGCACACACGTTCGCATCACCTCGCCGACGCCGACAGCGGTACGGGCGCTCCGCGTCGCAACACCCGCATGCGGTTCCTCCCCGGCGTGAACGCCGGGGCATCCTCGCAAGAAACAGGTGAAGCTGGCGGGACCGGTGCATCTGCTGGTGCTGCTGACGGGGCTCGGCCGCTTCGTCCGGACCCTCACGCCGCGTCCCTGGGCGCCGGTACTGGCCCTGCTGTTCATGACGCTGCTGTGGGGCACCGCCCGGACGGTGTGGAGCGGCCACCTCGGGCTGCTGCCGATGACGACGAACCTGGGCCATCCGTCCGCGCTCGCGATCGGGCTGACGCTCTGGGCGTGGGCCTGGACGGCGACGCGTGCGCGTGCGGACGCCCCCGTGCGGTTCGTCGGTCCGAGCGGGCTCGGCGGCCGGGCGGGGTACGCGGGACTCGGCGCCCTGTACGGGCTGATCCTGCTCACCCACTTCGTCACGGCCGCCTCGGCGCTCATCGGCGCGGTGGCGATCGTGGCGTCCCGGCAGCGCGGGTGGCGCCGGTCTGTCGTGGCGCGCTGGGCGCTCGCCGGGGCCGTCAGCGGGGCGGTCGTGGTGTCGTGGCCGTACTACGACGTGCTGGATCTGGTGAGCGGGACCGGCCTGGACACGAGGGACCGGCGGCTGTACGACGAGATGATCGCAGGCTCCTGGCTGGCGCTGCTCGGCCTGCCCGCGCTGTGGATGCGGGCGCGCGGGTCTCCGCGTGATCCGCTGGTGCTGGTGTTCCTGATGGAGTGCCCGCTGGTGGCGTACGGCTGGGTGAGCGGGCACTACGCGTACGCCGGTGCGCTGTGGGCCGTACTGCTGCCGCCGCAGTGCGCGCTCGCGGTGGAGCTGGTGGTGCCCCGGCCCTGGCGGCGGGCCCGGAAGGTGCTGGGCGGGGCCGCGGCGGCCGGGGTGTGCGCCGGGTTCGTCACCGTGCACGCCGGGGCGGTCGTGCCGCGCTCGGCCGACCCGGTGGGGTTCGCACAGCCCGTGCGCCGGCCGGCGTACGACTGGGCGGCACGGCACATCGGCCCGGGCGAGGTGGTGATCACCGACGGGCACCGGGCCGGTCACGCCCTCGCCGGGTACGGACCGAACCTCGTCGCGCCCGTACGGCCCGACCCTGCCCTGGACGAGCGGGAGCGGGAGCGCCGGTCGGCCGACGTCCGGGCCTATCTGGCCCCCGGTTCGACCCGCGCCGGGCGTGCCGCCGTCGTCCGCCGCTACCACGTGCGCTGGCTGCTGCTGACGCGCGGGCACCCGATGCCCGAGGAGGCCGTGGTGGTGGCGTGGAGCGGGGAGACGGGGGAGGTGCTGGCGCGGGTCGGGGGTGACGTGCCGGTGGCTACTCGATGACGAGGTCGACCTCGATGTTGCCGCGGGTGGCGTTGGAGTACGGGCAGACCTGGTGGGCCTGCTCGACGAGCTTGCGGCCGGTCGCCTCGTCCACGCTGTCGGGCAGCTCGACGCGGAGCGTGACGGCGAGACCGAAGCCCTCGCCCTGCTTGCCGATGGAGACCTCGGCGGTCACGGCGGCGTCGCTGACATCGACCTTGGCCCCGCGGCCGACGAGTCCGAGGGCGCTGCCGAAGCAGGCGGCGTAGCCGGCGGCGAAGAGCTGCTCCGGGTTGGTGCCCTGGCCGTTGCCGCCCAGCGCCTGCGGCATGCCCAGTGCGAGGTCGAGCGTGCCGTCGGAGCTGACGGCACGGCCCTCGCGGCCGTGGGTGGCGGTGGCGACAGCGGTGTAGAGCGCGTCCATGGAAATCTCCCTCTCGCATCATCGTTCCGGCGGCCCGCTTCCGGGCCGCCTGACATCCATGATTAGAGCACACAATTAAGTTGTGCACAATTAAATGGTGGGTCCGGGCTACCCTGGAGCCATGAACACGCCGGACGACGACTGGCTCCGCCTGGACCAGCAGATCTGCTTCTCCCTGCACGCGGCCTCCCGCGCCTTCAACGGCGTGTACCGCGTGATCCTCAAGGACCTCGGGCTCACCTACCCGCAGTACCTGGTGATGCTGGTGCTCTGGGAGCAGGGCGAACTGCCCGTGAAGAAGCTCGGGGAGCATCTGCGCCTCGACTCCGGCACCCTGTCGCCGCTGCTCAAGCGACTGGAGGCGGCGGGTCTCGTGCACCGGGAGCGCAGCGCGCGCGACGAGCGGTCGGTGGAGGTGCGGCTGACCGAGGAGGGCGCGGCCCTGCGGACGCGGGCACTCCAGGTGCCGCGCCGGATCGCCGGCGCGACCGGCTTCGACGCCACCGAGGTCCGCGCCCTGCGCGCCCGCCTCGACGAACTCACCTCGGCGCTGGACGCGGCGGCCCTCTCGGAGGCGCCGGGGGGCGGGCACTCTTAGCGATGTAGGGCGTTTTAACGCCTTCTGCGGCATTCTCCCGACTTACGATCCGTTGTAATGAATGCCGCTGTGGATGCCGACAGGCCTCGCCCCCAGGTCGCCGTCGTGGTCATCGGCTATGACGACGCCGCCCATGTGACGGACGCCGTGCGCTCGGCGCTCGCGCAGGGCCCGGCCGTGCGCGAGGTCGTGGCCGTCGACGACTGCTCGACGGACGGCAGCGCCGGCCTCCTCGACCGGCTCGCCGCGTCGGAGCCCCGCCTGAGGGTGATCCGCCGCCGGGTCAACAGCGGCGGCTGCGGCACCCCGCGCAACACCGGGCTCGACGCGGTGACGTCGCCGTACGTGATGTTCCTGGACAGCGACGACGTCCTGCCGCCCGGCGCGGTCGACGCGCTGCTCGGGGCCGCGACGGGTGCGCACGCGGAGGTCGCGGGCGGTCTGTGCGTACGCCGGGAGCTGCCGTCGGGGCGTGAAGTGCCCTGGCAGGCGCGCCTCTACGCGCTCCACGCCGTGGTGCCGCGCCCCGCGCTGCGACCGCACCTGGTCCAGGACCCGCTCTGCGTCAACAAGCTCTACCGCACCGACTTCCTGCGCGAGCACGGCATTCGCTTCCCCGAGGGCCGCTTCCCGTACGAGGACATCGTCTTCAGCGCGCGTGTGCTGGCCGCGGACCCGCGTATCGCCCTGGTCCCGGACCTGGTGTACGTCTGGCATGTGCGCTGGTCCGCCGAGCGGCTGTCGATCTCCCTGGACCGGAGGGGGGTCGGCAACTGGCGGGCCCGGACGGAGGCCTGCCGACAGGCGTACGAGACCCTGCTGGGCGCCGGGCAGAAGGAACTCGCGCGGGCCGCGCGCGCCAGGTTCCTCGACCACGAGCTGCGGATGTACGTGCGCGAGCTGGGGTTGCGCGACGCCGCCTACCAGCGCGCGTGGTGGGAGCTGACGCGGGCGCATCTCACGGAGTACGACGCCGACGACTGGGCGCTCGACCCGGCCGCTCCGGGCCGGCTGGCCGGGCGGGTCGTCCTGGCGTCCCCGGAGCCGCGTGACCTGCCCCGGCTGCGGGAACTGGCGGCCCGTCCGGCCCGCCTCTGTCCGCCGTACGCCCGAGCCGCCGACGGCACGCCCGTCTGGTCGGAGGACCTCCCGCAGGTCTCCCTGGAGCCCCTGCTGACCCGGCCGGTGCGGGCGCTGCCGCTCGCCGTGGACGCGGAGCTGCGGCCACGCGCGCGTGACGCCCGGCTGCGGCTGCGTCTGCACGAGCTGTACGGCCGGGTGGCACGGGCGGGCCCGAAGACGGTGGAGGTGGAGTGGCGGCACCGGGACGACGGGGACGTCAAGGTCCGCGCCACGACTCGGTTCGCGGCCTCCGCCGACGGCTGGTCGGCCGAGGCCGGCCTCGACCTCCCCGCACTGGCCGCCCTCGGTGCGGGCACCTGGGACCTGCGCCTTCACCTCCGCTTCCGTGACGGCGTGAGCCGCGAGGTCTCGGCGCACGCGCTCGCGGGCGCCGGCCTGCTGCGCCGCAGCGCCGTTCCGAGCGCCCGGTACGGCGTGGTGCTCGTACAGCCGTACGCCACCTACTCCGGCGCGCTGGCACTGCGGGTGGCGCCCGGCGTGCGCGGTGTGCTGTCCGTCGCACGCGCGCGAGTGCGCCGACTGCTTCACTGAGATGCCGCCTGCTTCACCGAGCAGGCGCCTGCTTGACTGAGAAGGCGCCTGCTTGACTGAGTACACGACGGGACAGCTGACGAGGGGACGGTCGCACATGACCTGGTTGATCACCGGCGGCGCCGGCTACATCGGCGCGCACGTCGTACGGGCGATGACGGCGGCGGGCGAAGAGGCGGTGGTCTACGACGACCTGTCCACCGGCATCGCCGGGCGCGTGCCCGAGGGGGTGCCGCTGGTGGTGGGCTCGACGCTGGACGACGAGCGGCTCGCGCGCGCCCTCGCGGACCACTCGGTCACCGGCGTCGTCCATCTCGCGGCGAAGAAGCAGGTGGGAGAGTCGGTCGAGCAGCCGCTGCGCTACTACCGGGAGAACGTCGAGGGCCTGCGGATCCTGCTGGACGCGGTGACCGCCGCGAAGGTGCCGTCCTTCGTGTTCTCCTCCTCGGCGGCGGTGTACGGCATGCCGGACGTGGACCTGGTCACGGAGGAGACGCCCTGCGTGCCGATGTCGCCCTACGGCGAGACGAAGCTGGCAGGTGAGTGGCTGGTCCGCGCCGCGGGCCGGGCGAGCGGCCTGTCGACGGCGTCCCTGCGCTACTTCAACGTGGCGGGCGCGGCGAGCCCGGAGCTCGCGGACACCGGTGTCTTCAACCTCGTGCCCATGGTCTTCGAGAAGCTCACGGAGGGCGCACCGCCACGCGTCTTCGGCGACGACTACGCGACCCCCGACGGCACCTGCGTACGCGACTACATCCACGTCGTCGACCTGGCCGAGGCCCATGTGGCGGCGGCCCGGGCGCTGCGCGCCGCCCCCGGCCGTAACCTCACGCTCAACATCGGCCGGGGCGAGGGCGTCTCCGTCCGCGAGATGATCGACCGCATCAACGCGATCACCGGCTACGACCGCCCGCCCACGGTCCGCCCCCGCCGCCCCGGCGACCCGGCCCGCGTCGTCGCCTCGGCCGACCGCGCCGCGACGGAGCTGGGCTGGAAGGCCCGGCACGACGTCCAGGACATGATCGCGTCGGCGTGGGAGGGGTGGGTACGGCTGCACCCGGAGGCGAGGCGGGGCTGAACCCCCTCTCCTACCGGCGAGCCCCCTCATAGCGCCCGCAACGCCCCCGCCCGTCAGCGCTGCCGGGCCGTCGGCCGACACCGGCGCCGATCAAGCCCGGCGTGCGGCCGCCTGCCCACACCCCCGGCAGATCCCCGACAGCCCGACGCCCCTGAGCCGGCCCCAGCCCTACAGCGCCCGCAACGCCCCCGCCGTGGCCCGGGCCAGTGATCCCAGGTAGCCCTGCGGGAGCTTCGGGCTGCGGATCACCACCGAGCGCCAGTACAGCGGGCCCGAGATCAGGTCGAGGGCCAGGTCGTGGTCGAGGCCCTGGCGGAGCTCGCCGCGACGTTCCGCCGCCGTGACGATGCCGGTCGCGACGCCGTCCTGGCCCTCGCGCAGGGCCTTCTGGAGGGCCTCGGCGATCTCGGCGTTGCGGGCCGCCTCGGCCTGGAGGTCGGGGATGATCTGCGAGGCGACGGGGTGGCGCAGGGCGCGGGACGTCACCTCGTACAGCAGCCGCAGATCCCCCTCCAGGGAGCCGGTGTCCGGCACGGGCAGGCCCTGCACGGCGAGCGCCGAGACGATGTCGAGCACGAGGTGCAGCTTCGAGCGCCAGCGGCGGTACACCGCCGTCTTCCCGACGCCCGCCCGGCGGGCGATCCCCTCGATGGACATCCGCGCGTAGCCGACGGCCGCGAGCTCCTCGAAGACGGCCGCCCGGATCGCGTCCGTCACGTCCTCCCGCAGCACGGCCGCGCCCGCGGGGGCCCGGCGGCGCGGACGCGGCTGCGACTGCGACTGCGGCTGCTGCGGCGGCGGCTCGTCGGCGTTCGCGTTCGTCGTCATGCCGACAGCATAGGGGCGTCACGACGAAACGGTTGCGTTCCGACGCTCGAAAGGCCTACGCTCACGTTGCGACGATACGGTCCCGTCCCGACGTAAGAATTCGTGAAGAGTCTGGTGAACACCCACTTTCCGCTCCTCACGACCCAGGTCCCACACCCCACACCCCCTCCCCCGAACGAAAGCAGCGGATGTGAGCCAGGTCCTCGACACACCGCCCCAGCCCCCCACCCCGGCCCCGACCCCCGCCGCCGACGACCTCGCGACCCTCGCCGCCCGTCACGGCCTCGCGGTCAGCGGCGCCCGGCCCTCGCTGCCCGCGTACGTCCGGCAGCTGTGGGCCCGCCGTCACTTCATCACCGCGTTCGCCACCGCCAAGCTCACCGCCCAGTACAGCCAGGCGAAGCTGGGCCAGGTCTGGCAGGTGATGACCCCGCTGCTGAACGCGGCGGTCTACTACTTCATCTTCGGCGTCCTGCTCGGCACCAAGCACGGCGTGCCGGACTACATCCCGTTCCTGGTCACGGGCGTGTTCATCTGGACGTTCACGCAGAGCTCGATCATGGCGGGCACCCGCGCCATCTCCGGCAACCTGGGCCTGGTCCGCGCCCTGCACTTCCCGCGCGCCGCCCTGCCCCTGTCGTTCTGCCTCCAGCAGCTCCAGCAGCTGCTGTTCTCGATGGGCGCCCTGGTCGTCATCCTGCTCTGCTTCGGGGTGCCGGTCGGCGTGTCCTGGCTGCTGGCGCTGCCCGCGCTGTTCCTGCAGTTCACGTTCAACGCCGGTGTCTCCATGGTCATGGCCCGGATGGGCGCCAAGACCCCGGACATCGCCCAGCTGATGCCGTTCGTGCTGCGTACCTGGATGTACGTCTCGGGTGTCATGTGGAGCATCGACAAGCTGGCCGACAAGGACAGCCTGCCGCGCGCCGTGACGATCCTGCTGGAGACCAACCCGGCCGCGATCTACATCGACCTGATGCGCTTCGCCCTGATCGACAGCTTCCACGCGAGCCAGCTCCCGGCCCATGTGTGGGCGCTCGCCGTCGGATGGGCCCTGGTCGCCGGCGTCGGCGGCTTCATCTACTTCTGGAAGGCTGAGGAGACGTACGGCCGTGGCTGAGCACCCGAGCGAGAAGATCCCCACCGTCGTCGCCGACGGCGTCGACATCGTCTACCGCGTCAACGGCACCGGCGCCGGACGCGGCTCCGCGACGGCGGCCCTCAACCGCATCGTGCGCCGCAAGAAGACGGAGAAGGCGGCCGGCGTGCGCCGGGTGCACGCCGTGCGGAACGTGTCCTTCGTCGCGTACAAGGGCGAGGCGATCGGCCTGATCGGCACCAACGGCTCCGGCAAGTCGACGCTGCTGAAGGCCGTCGCCGGGCTCCTCCCCGTGGAGAACGGCCGCATCTACACCCACGGCCAGCCCTCCCTGCTCGGCGTCAACGCGGCCCTGATGAACGACCTGACCGGCGAGCGCAACGTGCACCTCGGCGGCCTGGCCATGGGCATGTCCCGCGAGCAGATCCGGGACCGCTACGAGGAGATCGTCGACTTCTCCGGCATCAACGAGAAGGGCGACTTCATCACGCTGCCGATGCGGACGTACTCCTCCGGTATGGCGGCGCGGCTGCGGTTCTCCATCGCCGCCGCCAAGGACCACGACGTGCTGCTGATCGACGAGGCGCTGGCCACCGGCGACCGCTCCTTCCAGAAGCGCTCCGAGCAGCGCATCCGCGAGCTGCGCAAGCACGCGGGCACGGTGTTCCTGGTCAGCCACAACAACAAGTCGATCCGCGACACCTGCGACCGGGTGCTGTGGCTGGAGCGCGGCGAACTGCTCATGGACGGGCCGACGGAGGACGTCCTCAAGGAGTACGAGGCGTTCACCGGGGACAAGTCCGCGAAGCCCAAGCCCAAGCCAAAGCCGAAGCCGGAGCCGAAGGTTCCTGTTCGCTCGTGAGGCGTACCCCGGTCGGCCGTTTTGTCTTATTGATGACACGATGACCGCATACGGTGTACCGGCGTGAAGGAGCCCTCGCGATGGCCGAGCTCAGCCTCATCGTCCACGGGGCGAACGTTCAGGACCATCTGACGGAACTCCTCGACTCCCTCGCCGCGCATCCCCTCCCCGACGCCGAGGTGATCGTGGCCGCGGTCGGCGACTGGGCCCAGGAGACCGCCGAGCGGCACACGCCGGACGTCCAGGTGCTGCCGGTGCCGGACGGCATGGGCGACGCGGCGGCCCGCGCGGCGGGCGCGGCCCGGGCCTCGGGCCGCTGGCTGCACTTCGTCCACGCCAAGGACGGCCTGCCCGCCGGCGCCCCGCGCACGGTCGCCGAGCGGGTGGCCGAACTGCCCGCCGAGGTGGACGTCCTGCTCCTCGACCACGTCCGCAGCACCTGGCACACCTCCGGCATGCCCTCCCCGAACGGCGCCCTGCTGGCCCGGGCGGGCCGCGCCGACGTCGCCCTCGACGCCTGCGCGCCCCTGCTGCGCCTCACCCCGCTGCTCGGCACCCGCGTCCTGCGCGCGGACTTCTGGAGGGCGCACGAGCAGCAGCTCACCACCGACGACGAGCCGCACGCCGCCCTGGCCGCCCTGCTGCTAGCCGACCGCGTGGCCTGCCTGCCGCACGTCGCCTACGAGGACCGCGTCCTGCGCCCCGCGAGCCTGCCACCGGTCACCCCCGAGCAGCGCTACGGCCTCGTCGAGCGCTACGAGTCCCTCCTCGACCTCACCCGGGGCCGCCCCGCCGCCCACGCCGTCCTCTACGACGTGATGGTCCGCGAGTGCCTTCGGGTCTTCGCGCGTGGCGGCATGGAGGAGGAGGTCGCCCGGGAGTTCTTCCGCCGGGCGTCCCTGGCCGCCCTGCGCCGCCGCCCCGAGGGCTACAGCCGCCCCGCCGGTCTCGAAGGCGTCCGCCGCTCCCTGCTCGAAGAGGGCGCCTACGCCAGGTACCGGGCCTTCCAGGCCGTCAACCGCACCCGCCGCACCGCCAAGTCGGCCGTACGGACCCGGAAGCGCCAGGCCGGAGCCAAGCTCCGCGACCACCAGTACCGCCGGGCACTCACCCGCCCGGTCAACCCCCATCTCGCCGTGTTCGCCGCGTACTGGAACCGCGGCGTCGCCTGCAACCCCGCCGCGATCGCCGCCGAGCTCTCCGAACTCGCCCCGCAGATCCACCCGGTGTGGGTGGTCACCCAGGAGAACGAGGCCCTCCTCCCGCCCGGCACCGACCATGTCGTGCCCGGCAGCCGCCGCTACTGGGAGGTGCTGGCGACGGCCAAGTACCTCGTCAACAACGTCAACTTCCCGGGCGCGGTGGTCAAACGCCCGGACGCGGTCCACGTCCAGACCCACCACGGCACGCCGCTGAAGCGCATGGGCCTGGACCAGATGGCGTACCCGGCCGCCGCACAGGGCCTGGACTTCAAGGCGCTGCTGGAGCGCATCGACAAGTGGGACTACAGCGTCTCCGCCAACAGCCACACCACCCGTATGTGGGAGCGCGCGTACCCCTCGCACTATGTCTCCCTCGACCACGGCTATCCGCGCAACGACGTCTACTACACGGCCACGGCCGACGACATCCGCGCCGTCCGCGACCGCCTCGGCATCGACCCGGGCCGCCGGGCCGTCCTCTACGCGCCGACCCACCGCGACTACGAGGCCGGCTGGACACCGCGCCTGGACCTCGCCGCCCTCGCCGACCGCCTCGGCGAGGACACCGTCCTGCTCGTGCGCGGCCACTACTTCTACGGCGGCGCGGCCTCCCCGCTCACCAACCTGCGGCGCACGGGCCGGATCATCGACGTCTCCTCCTACGACCCGGTCGAGGATCTGTGCCTGGCGGCGGACGCCCTGGTCACGGACTACTCCTCGATCATGTTCGACTACGCCAACCTCGACCGGCCGATCGTGATCCACGCCGACGACTGGGAGACGTACCGCACCACCCGCGGCGTCTACTTCGACCTGATGGACCAGGCGCCGGGCCCGGTCGCCCGCAACCAGCGGGAACTGACGGAGATCCTCACCACCGAGGCCTGGCGCGACGAGGGCTCGGCGAAGACCCGGGCCGCCTTCCGGCGCCGGTTCTGCGAGTACGACGACGGACGCGCGGCCGAGCGGGTCGTACGCCGGGTCTTCCTCGGCCAGGACGAACGCTCCCTGCCGCCGGTGCTGCCGCTCGAGGACCGCACGCCGGCCCCGACCCCGCAGGAGGCAACCGCATGAGCACCCCCGACGTCACCGTGACGGTCATCGTCTACAACGACGCCGAACGCCTCACGCGCGCGGTCGACTCGGTCCGCCGGCAGACCCACGCGAACATCGAGATCATCATCAGCGACGACCACTCCACGGACGGCAGCGCGGAGGTGGCACGGCGCCTCGCGGTCCAGGACCCCCGCGTCCGGCACCTCCGCCTGGAGCGGAACAGCGGCGGCTGCGGCGTCCCGCGCAACCGCGCCCTGGACCTCGCCCGCGCGCCGTATCTGATGTTCCTCGACAGCGACGACGAACTCCCCGACAACGCCGTCGAACTGCTGCTCGCCGCGCACCGCGAACGCGAGATCGACTTCGCGATGGGGGCGGTGCAGCGGGTCCGGGTGGACAACGGCCGCCGCTCGACCTGGATGCCGCACCTGGTCGCCGAGCGCCGCACCCTCGACGGCGTCGAGACCGACCCGCGCCTGTTCTTCGAGCACCTGTCGACGAGCAAGATGTACGCCCGCGCCTTCCTCGACCGGCACGGACTGCGCTTCCCCGAGGACATCCACTACGAGGACCAGCTGTTCTCGGCGCAGGCGTACTGCCTGGCCAAGCGCTTCACGATCGTCCCGGAGCCGGTGTACCGCTGGTACGTGGCGCCCTACGCCGCCTCCGAGGCCGCGTCGATATCGAACCAGCGGCACAAGCTGGAGAACGTCCGCGACCGTATTCACGTCCAGCACCTCATCGACGGGTTCCTGGCCGAGAGCGGACACGAGTCGCTGCGCGAGGACAAGGACCACAAGTTCCTCAAGCACGACTTCCGGATGTACGCCGGTGACCTGCCCTACCGGGACGACGCGTGGCTGTCGTCCTTCGCGGACCTGGTCACCCCGTACCTCGACACGCTCGCCCCCGGCGCGTTCGCCCGTCTCCCGCGCGCCGAACGCGTCGTCCTCCAGCTGATCCGCGACCGCCGCCTGCCGGAGGCCCGGCTGGCGGCACGGGGCCTCGGCCACGGAGTGGGGCCGAGGCAGATCACGACGGACGGGGAGGGCCGCACGTACTGGGGCGACCGGATCCCGGCCTCGGAGCAGTCCCGCCGCGAACTGGACATCTCAGACCTGGATCTGGAGACCCGCCCCTTCCCGAGCGCGCAGTTCCGCCACGAGATCACGGAGATCACCCGGGGCCCGGGCGCCTCCGTCGATCTCGCGATCCGCACGTACGACCCGGCCCTGCGCCTCCCGGTCGGCCCCCAGCGCGCCACCCTCCTCATCGCCCCCGGCGGCCACCGCCTGCACATCCACTTCCGCCTCTCCCCCGTCAGCCCCGGTGTCTTCGAAGGCCACGCCCACCTCGACCTCGGAGCGGCGCTGCTCCCCTTCTACGGCTTCTCCGGAGTCCGCCACCCCTTGCTCCGCCTGCGACACCAGGGCGTCTCCCACACCGGCCTCCTCCTGGCCCCCCTCACCTTCCCGGCCTTCACGACCCAGGTCCCCCACCACCAGCTCACCCTCGAACCCGAAGGCCACGCCCCCGGCCGCCTGCAGGCCCGCTGGGAACCCACAGGAGCCACCGCCAAACTGATCCGCCCAACAGTCCGCCGCCTGGCCCGCCCCAGAGTGAGGCGAGCGGCCCGCTTGGTTGCCAGCGCCCTGCGCTGATCCAAGCCCACCTGCGCCCATGCGCCCACGGGTGCCGCCCCGGCTGCGGGCATCCGTGCCGCCTTAGCTGCGGGCATGCGTGCCGCTTGAGGCGGCACGGGTGGGCGCAGCGGCACCCCGCCCCGCCGGGCTGCGAAACCCCCCGCCCCCAGCACCGACGCCCCTGGCGCCCCAACGCGGATGAGAACAACTCCCTCAACCCCACCCAAGCTCACCGCACCACCGCGTACAACACCTGCCCCCCAGGCCCCCGCCCCACCTCCCTCAACGCCGTCCCCCACCCATCCGCCCCCGAACCCATCACCCACCGCACCCCGTACTCCCGCAGAATCACCCGCCGCTCCCCCTCAGACACCCCCACCCCGAAATACCTCCGCACCGCCTCCTCCCGCCGCTCCTCATCCGGCAGGAAGAAGTCGGGATACCCAGGCGCCACGGTGTACGCCCCATACGCCGGAATCTGCGCAGAAGGCCGCCCCAACCGCGCCATCACCACATCCCCGTACCTCACCCACCGCGTCATCCACTGATACCCCGCCCACGGCTCCCGGTACTTCTCCGCAACGACCCCCGACACTGCCCCCGGCAGATCCCCCGGCCTCACCACGTACCCCACCGTCCCCACCTGCGTCCACGCCCCCACAACCAGCGCCACCCCCAGCACACACCCCCACCCCACCCGCACCGCACGCCGCCCGGCCTCCCCCACCTCCACCGCGATCGCCACCTGCGCCGGAATCAACACCGCCGGCAACGCCCGCCCCCACGCGTACTGCCCGCTCACCCCACCCACCGCCACCACGACAACCCCCAGCACGAAGAACAGCACCAGCGGATCCCACCGGTCCCGCCACCACCGCACCCCCAGCGCCACCACCCCGAGCAGCACCAGCCAGTACCGCCCGAACTGGTCCTCGTACAGCGGCCGATGCACCGACTCCAGCCCGCCCCACCCCCCGACCAGCGCGAAGAAGTCGTAGTACGGCCACACCAGCAGCACCACGAGCCCCAGCACCACCCCGCACCCCAGCCGCCCCCACACCGCCCGCCCCGGCCGCGCGGCGACCACCGTCGCGACCGCCCCCAGCGAGGCCACCACCCCCGAGAACTGGTGGCACAACAGGATCACCGCCCACAGCACCCCCAGCCCGAGCCACACCCCCCACCCCCCGTCCTCCCGCACCGCCCGCCCCAGCCAGGCCCAGAGGTGAAACGCCAGCCCCAGTGTGAAGACGCTCGGGTACGACACCGTCAGCGCGAGCGAGTTGAGCCCGTAGAAGCCGCTCCAGTTGAAGAGCGCCGTCCCCCACAGGAACAGCAGGCTCAGCAAGGCCACCGCGGGCGCCGCACCACGGCCGCTCAGCGACCGCACATACCGCCACACCCCCGTCACCAGCAGGCCCAGACCGACCAGCGCCCCCACCCGCAGCACCCAGAAGACCGACAGATCGCTCACCCGCGCGACGCAGCCGAGCACCACCGTCCAGGGTGAGTAGTACGGACTCGGCGTGTCCGCGTCGACGAGCGGATTGCCGGGGTCGAGGAGGTTGTGCCGCAGCCGCTGGACGGTCGCCGCGTGCACACCGAGATCCCCGGCCCAGGGCAGCCGGACGATCACGAGGAGCAGCAGCACGACGACGGCCGCGGCGACCACCACGGCGGCGGCCCGCGCGGCGAGGGCGGGTCTCACGGCACAAGCCTCAGCCGGAAACGGTCACTCCTCCACTCGAACCGCCCAGAGACCCGCGAGGAACCTGAGGCATGCGAAGGCGCCCCGGACCGAAACCGGCCCGGGGCGCCCAAGAGGCCGTACCCCCTACGAGTGCGTCCGCAGCAGCGTCCTCATCGTGCGCATCGCCACCGACAGGTTCGCGAGGTCGAACGCGTCGGAGCTCTGGATCTCCTCCAGTGTGGTGCGGGCGCGGCCGAGGATCGCCGCGTTCTTCTGCTCCCACGCCTTGTAGCGCTGCTCGGGCGTCGAGCTGTCGTTGCCCACCGCCAGGACATCGGCGGTCAGCGCAGCGTGCGCCGCGTACAGGTCCTCGCGGATCGCCGCGCGGGCCATGGACTGCCAGCGGTCGGCACGGGGCAGCTCGGAGATGCGGTCCATCAGCTGGGTGATGCGCAGCCGGTCGGCGAGGTCGTAGTAGACCTCGGCGACATCCAGCGGCTCCCGGTCCATGCGGTCCGCGACCGAGACGATGTCGACCGTCGGGAAGACGGAGGAGAAGCCTGCCACGCGGGTGGCGAGTTCGTCCGGGACCCCGACGCCCGTCAGCTCGTCGAAGATCTTCTGGTACCACTCCAGGTCGGCGCCGCGCAGCAGGTTCGGCAGCTGCCCCCAGACCTGCTCGACCCGGTCGGCGAAGAAGTCGACCGTCTCGGCGAGGTCCAGCGGCTGCGGCCGGTTGTTGAGCAGCCAGCGCGTGCCGCGCTCCACCAGGCGGCGCGAGTGCAGCCGGATGCGGGTCTGGACGTCGGCCTCGACCTTGTTGTCGAGCGCCTCGACCCCGTCCCACACCGGGGACTGGCGGAAGATCGCCCGGGCCGCGGTCTGCGCCCGCACGATCTCCTCCAGCGACGCCCCGGTCTCCTCCCGCAGCCGGTGCAGATACGTCGTACCGCCCGTGTTGACCGTGTCGTTGACCAGGACGGTCGTGGTGATCTCACGGCGCAGCGGATGGCTGACGAGGTGCTCGGGGAACTGCTCGCGCAGCTCGGTCGGGAAGTACGCGTGCAGCAGGGTGCTCAGGTACGGGTCGTCCGGCAGCGAGGTGTGCAGCAGCTCCTCGGCGACCGTGATCTTCGTGTACGCCATGAGCACGGCCGTCTCCGGGCCGGTCAGGCCCTGCCCCTGGGCGAGCCGCTCACGGATCTGCCGGTCGGCGGGCAGGAACTCCAGCGCCCGGTCGAGGTGGCCCTCCCTGACCAGGTGCTTCATGAAGCGCTGCTGGGCGTGGAGCATGGAGCCGGACTGGGCGAGGGCGTTGGCGATCGCCGTGTTCTGCGCGTAGTTGTTGCGCAGCACCAGGCGGCCGACCTCGTCGGTCATCTCGGCGAGCAGCTTGTTGCGCTGCTTGACGGTCATGTCACCGTCCGCGACGAGGCCGTTGAGCAGGATCTTGATGTTCACCTCGTGGTCGGAGGTGTCCACGCCCGCGCTGTTGTCGATGGCGTCGGTGTTGATCCGGCCGCCGTGCAGCGCGAACTCGATCCGGCCGAGCTGGGTCAGGCCCAGGTTGCCGCCCTCGCCGACGACCTTGACGCGCAGGTCCTTGCCGTCGACGCGGATGGCGTCGTTGGCCTTGTCGCCGACGTCCGCGTTCGACTCGGCCGAGGACTTGACGTACGTGCCGATGCCGCCGTTCCACAGCAGGTCCACCGGGGCCTGGAAGATCGCCTTCATCAGGTCGGCCGGGGTCAGCTTGGTGACCTTGCCCTCGATGCCGAGGGCCTCGCGGATGTGCGCGTTGACCGGGATGGCCTTGGCCGTACGCGGAAAGACTCCGCCGCCGGCCGACAGCAGCTCCTTGTTGTAGTCCTCCCAGCTGGAGCGGGGCAGCTCGAACAGGCGACGACGCTCGGCGTAGGAGGTGGCGGCGTCCGGGTTCGGGTCGATGAAGATGTGCCGGTGGTCGAAGGCGGCCACCAGCCGGATGTGCTCGGAGAGCAGCATGCCGTTGCCGAACACGTCACCGGACATGTCGCCGATGCCGACGACCGTGAAGTCCTCGGTCTGGGTGTCCACGCCCAGCTCCCGGAAGTGCCGCTTGACGGACTCCCAGGCGCCGCGGGCGGTGATGCCCATGCCCTTGTGGTCGTAGCCGGCGGAGCCGCCGGAGGCGAAGGCGTCGCCGAGCCAGAAGTTGTAGTTCTCGGCGACCCCGTTGGCGATGTCGGAGAAGGTCGCCGTGCCCTTGTCGGCGGCGACGACGAGGTAGGTGTCGTCCTCGTCGTGCCGGACGACGTCCGCCGGGGGCACGACCTCGCCGGCCACCATGTTGTCGGTGATGTCGAGCAGCGCCGAGATGAACGTCTTGTACGACGCCACGCCCTCGGCCAGCCACGCGTCCCGGTCCACGCTCGGGTCGGGCAGCTGCTTGGCGACGAAGCCGCCCTTGGCGCCGACCGGCACGATGACGGTGTTCTTCACCATCTGCGCCTTGACCAGGCCGAGGATCTCGGTGCGGAAGTCCTCACGCCGGTCGGACCAGCGCAGACCACCGCGCGCGACCTTGCCGAACCTGAGGTGCACGCCCTCGACGCGCGGCGAGTACACCCAGATCTCGAACGCCGGACGCGGCGCCGGGAGGTCGGGGATGGCCTGCGGGTCGAACTTCATGGAGACGTAGTCGTGCGGCTTGCCGCCCGCCGCCTCCTGGAAGAAGTTGGTGCGCAGGGTCGCCTTGATGACGGTGAGGAAGGACCGCAGGATCCGGTCCTCGTCCAGACTGGCGACCTGGTCGAGGGCCGCGTCGACCTCCTCCAGCAGCGCGTCCACGATCTCGTGTCCCGCGCGCTGCCGGTCCGGCGACATCCGCGCCTCGAACAGGGAGACGAGCAGCCGGGTGGTGTGGACGTTGTTGCGGAGGGTGTCCTCCATGTAGTCCTGGCTGAACGTCGAAGCCGCCTGGCGCAGGTACTTCGCGTACGCCCGCAGCACCATCGCCTGGCGCCAGGTGAGCCCGGCGCTCAGCACGAGGGAGTTGAAGCCGTCGTTCTCCGCCTTGCCGGTCCACGTCGCGGCGAAGGCGTCCTGGAAGCGCTCGCGGGCGTCGTCGCCGAAATAGTCCCCGCTGCCGTTCTGCGAGCGCGGCACGCGCATGCCGAAGTCGTAGATCCAGGCCACGCTGCGGTCCGGGCAGCGCAGGTCGTACGGCCGCTCGTCGACGACCTCGACGCCGAGCCGGTTGAGGACCGGCAGCACGGCCGAGAGGGAGATGGCGTCGCCCGTGCGGTAGATCTTGAAGCGGCGTTCCTCGGGGGCGGCGCCCACCGGCTCGTACAGGCTGAGCGCGAAGTCCTTGCCTTCCTCGGCGTTCAGCGCTTCGAGGTGGACGAGGTCGGCGACCGCGGCGCGCGGATTGTGGTCGGCCTTGTAGCCCTCGGGGAAGGCGTGCGCGTAGCGGCGCATCAGTTCGGCCGCGCGCTCTTCGCCGAGCTCGGCGTTGAGCGCCTCGGCGAAGGCGTCCTCCCAGGAGCGGGCCGCCTCCACCAGCCGGGCCTCGATGCGGTCCTTGTCTGAGTCGGACAGCTCCGGCAGCTCGGTGCCCTGCGGGACCCGGACGACGAAGTGCAGCCGGGAGAGGATCGACTCGGTGTTCCAGGCGGTGAAGTCGACGCTGATGCCGCCCAGTTCCTCCTTGAGGATCTCGATGATCCTGAGGCGCACGGCCGTGGTGTAGCGGTCGCGCGGGAGGTAGACGAGGGCGGAGTAGTAGCGCCCGTACTCGTCCTGGCGCAGGTAGAGCCTCAGCCGCCTGCGCTCCTGGAGGTAGAGGACGGAGGTGACGATGGACCGCAGCTCGTCGACCGGGGTCTGGAAGAGCTCGTCGCGCGGGTACGTCTCCAGGATCTGCAGCAGATCGCGCCCGTCGTGGCTGTTGGGCGAGAACCCGGCGCGCTCCAGCACATCCTCGACCTTGCGCCGGATGACGGGGACCCGGCGCACGGACTCGGTGTAGGCGGCGGAGGAGAACAGCCCGAGGAAACGCCGCTCGCCGACGACGTTGCCGTCGGCGTCGAACTTCTTCACCCCGATGTAGTCCAGGTACGACGGCCGGTGCACGGTCGCCCGGCTGTTCGCCTTGGTCAGGACGAGCAGCTTGTGCTCGCGCGCCTTGGCCCGGGCGTCGGCGGGCAGCCGCTCGAACGACGGGCTGACCGGGTGGCTCTCCTCGGCGGCGTGGTGCGGGTCCGCGCGCAGTATGCCGAGCCCGGTGCCGGGGACGGCGGCCAGGGAGTCGTCGTCGCGCAGCTGGTACTCGCGGTAGCCGAGGAACGTGAAGTGGTCGTCGGCCAGCCAGCGCAGCAGCTCGCGGGCCTCCTCGACCTGGGGTCCGGGCAGGTCACCGGGGATGGGCTCGTCCGGCAGCCCCTCCGCCAGCCGGGTCGCCGCCTCCCGCATCTTGCCCCAGTCCTCGACGGCCTCACGGGCGTCGGACAGCACGCGCAGCAGGTCGGCGGCGATCTGCTTCAGATCGGCCCGGTCCGTCTCGCGGTCGGTCTCCACGTGGATCCAGGACTCGACGTGCGCGTCGTGCGGGAGGTCGCCGGCGCCGGTCGCGGGCGTGGGCAGCACCTCGATGAGCTTGCCGGTCACATCGCGCCGCACCACGAACTGCGGGTGGATGACGACGTGGATCCCGCGCCCCTGCCGCGTCAGCTCATTGGTGACGGAGTCGACGAGGAAGGGCATGTCGTCGGTGACGACCTCGACGACGGAGTGGCTGCACGTCCACCCGTTCTCTTCCACGGTGGGCGTGTGAACCCGCACGTTGGCCGTGCCCTGGGGGCGGTTCTCGGCCAGCCGGTAGTGGGATACGGCGGCTCCGAAGACATCGACCGGATCGCGGTCGGCAAGGTCCTCCGGGGCCGTGTGCAGGTAGTAACGCTGGAGGAACGAGATCAGGGACTCGCGGTCCGGGGCCTCCTGGGCGTCTGGGGTCTCCTCGCCCGTCGACCCGGTCGGTAGGTGCCCCCCGACCGGGCTGTTCTCAGCTACCCGGGCGGCCCTCTCGAGCAACTCGGCCTTTGCTTCGTCCAGCTTGGTCTGCATTGTCCTCTGGCTCCTGTCGCGCGCCGTTGCGTGACGTAGAAGGAAGTACGGTCTCTGCGCTGACGACGTCACGCCGTGACACGGGGTATCCGGTCTGTTCCGACGCTATGCCGCCAGACGAGAGGAGCGGGGGTGTCTGAGCCATTTTTGAGCTGCCCCACGGGTGTGACGCTGCTCTCTGCGACGCCTCGGTCCCGGTGGTGCTCGGCGTCCCGGGAGTCATCGATGCCCCGTACCGCCCGCGAAGACCAGCGACCGCCGCCCGGTCACGGATGTGGTCCGTGCTCTCCGGGCGCAGGGCAGGGACGACGACGTCCCCGCGAACTATCGCGCTGATCACGCCACCAAGGCTATCGCTCCTTACAGGGCCCCCGTCATGAGCCGTATGTGTACAAAACCAGACCCGGAAGTTTGACGTTCTGCACATTTAGCTGCGGGCATGCGTGCCGCTAAGGGCGGCACGGGTGGGCGGTGGGGGTCCCCCCCCGCTCGAGCGAAGCCGAGAGTGGGGGAGGCACCCCACTACGCCGGGCTGCGGACCCACCCCACCCCTGCACCAACGCCGAGCACCTTGGGCTACGCCGCCAGCCGCTCCGCCTCAGCGACCGCTTCCTCCAGCGTGTCCACCACCGGCACACCCACCGCCTCAAGACTCACCCGACTGTGCGACCCGCCGGTATACAGCACAGCCCGAGCCCCCACATGCAGCGCGGCCACCGCGTCATCCGCGGCATCCCCGATCACCACGGTCCGCCCCGCCTCCACCCCCGTCAACGACGCGAGATGCCGCACCATGTGCTCGGCCTTGCTGCCCCCCGACGGCCCGGTCCGCCCGTCCACCCGTATGAAGTGCGGCTCGATCCCGAACCCCCGCACCAACGGCACGAGCTCCTCGTGCACGTACATGCTCAGAATCGACTGGCTGCGCCCCGCCGACCGCCACCCCGACAGCAGCTCCACGGCCCCCACCGTCAGCCCGCACGCCACGCGGTGCTCGGTGTAGTACCGGTGGAAGACCTCATCCATGAGCTCCCACTCGGCCTCGGTCGGCAGCCGCCCCATCAGCCGCTCGTAGAACTTCGGCACCGGTACGCAGTACAGCTCCCGGTACTTCTCCAGCGTCAGCGGCTCCAGCCCCAGCTCGGCGAAGGCCGCGTTCGTCGCCCCGATGATCGCGTCGATGTCATGGAACAGCGTCCCGTTCCAGTCCCAGACAATGTGCGCGCCCGTCTTCATCCCCATGCCCGAAAACGTACCCGCCCCCACTGACAATCAAGAGAACGGCGCCTCAACGCGCCCCCGTGCGCCCGGGCCGCTCAGTCCGCCTGCCCCACCAGGTTCGGGATCTCCTGCGTGGCGAACCACAGCAGCTCGTGGTCCTCGGCTCCGTCCACGACGAACTGCGCGTCGTCGTCCCCGGCGTCCGCCGCCCCCAGTGCCGCGGCAGCCGCCGTCACATCGGCCTCGGCGTCATCCGCGTCGACATGCACGGCCGCCGCCCTGGCCAGCGCCACGGCACCCGAAACCCGTACCTCCCCGAGCGCCGCCTGATCGAGCCCCCGGTCGGGATCGGCACTCGCGGCCCGGTCGGGCACGTCCACGGCCACCACGACCCGGCGCCGCGGCACCCCCGGCTCGATCGCCAGCAGCCGCAGGGATGCCAGCGCGGCCCGGTTCAGTGCCGCGTACTCCAGTTCCTCGATGTCGTCGGAGACGTACCACTCCCGCAGCGCGGGCGTCACGGCGTACGCCACGAACGGCCCGGCTCCCAGCTCACCCGTCTTGTACGCCTCGGCGAGGCCGGGGAGGGTCAGGGGCACGTACACACGCATGGCTGGCCGCTTTCGTGGTGGGTTCATGGCCGGAGGGCTCAGAAGGCCCCGGAGGGCCTCCAGGATACGTGCGGGGGTCCCCTTTCGAGTGCCGGCCCGCGACGCCGCAGACGTCCACACCGGGCCCGGAATTCACCCGGCACACCCTGGCATCGACGGGCACCACAGCCCCCGGATCACCCAGATAGGTGAACATTCCGGCACCCGCGGCCCGAGGCCCACTCCCTTGCTCCCACCTCGGCTCGCCCCGTACAAGATCACCAACCGAAGTTACTCACCGGTATTCATCGGCTCACGAAAACGGGGACCCCCATGAACAAGGTCATGACCAGGGCACAACACCGCCCGACGAACCACCCCCCAACCCACCGCGCTCCCCACCGCCCCGACGGCCCCACCTCCCGCACCCCTGACGGCACCACGCCACACACCCCCAGCGCCACTGACCCGCGCGCCGCCAACGACACCGACCCGCGCGCACTCAGGGGCACCACCCCGCGCACCCCCGGCCACCCCGCCTCGCGCACCCCCGCCAGCACCGCGCCCCGCACCTCCGGCAACACCGCCCCACCCACTCCCAGCCACACCACCTCACGCACTCCCAGGGGCACCACCCCGCGCACCCCCGGGCCCACCACCTCGCGCACCACCTCCCGCACCCCCGGCGGCGCAGCCCCGCCGCGCACCCCCGGCGGAGGCCCTGCCCGCGCCACGGCCGCCGGGGACCGTCCCCCGGCCCCCGGCCGCGCCAAGACCGCCCGCACCCGCCCCGCGGACACCCGCCCCCCGACTCCCTCCCGCACCCGCACCGCACCCCGGCCGACGCCCGGCACCCGCACAGCACCCCGCCCGACACCCGGCACCCCCACGGACACCACGCCCCGCGTGCCGGCCCAGAGCCCCCGCCGACCGATCCCGCACCACCCGCTCCCCCAGCCGCTCCTCCCCACCGATCTCTTCGCCGACCTCCTGCTCGCCGTCCTCAGCGGCCACCGCCCAGTCCACTCGATGCTTCGCCACACCCGGGGCCGCGCCTACGACGAACTGGCCTGGCTCGCCGAACGCGGCCCCCTGCGCACCCGCGGCGCCCGCCCCGTCGTCCGGGACATCGGCTGGTACGAGCCCCGCGCCGGCGCCATCGAGGCCTTCGCCCGCATCGGCACCGGCGACCGGCTGCGCGCCATGGCCTTCCGCCTGGAACTCGGCCAAGACCTCCGCTGGCGCTGCACGGCCGTGGAACTGGGCGGCCCCCGCCCACCCCGCCCAGAGGCCTGCTGAGGGGCTGAGGACCGAGCCGGGCCGCCCGAAACAGCCACAGCCAGACCGAAGGGCCGGACACCCCTCGGGTGCCCGGCCCTTCAAGCCGCTACGGTGCCGCAGTCGGCGTCACTTCTTGCGGCGCCCCCGGCCCTTCGCCTGCTTCCGGCGCTCCGCGCGCGTGAGGCCGTCGGACTCGGAACGCACCGGCTCGCCGTCCTCGGTGAAGTCACCCTCGATGGTGCCGCCCTCACCGTCGACCGTCGGCGCGGAGAAGTGGAGGTTGCGCCGCTGCGGGACGTCGAGCCCCTTGGCACGGATCTCCGGCCGGGAGCCCGCCTGCGCCGGCACCGCGTCCTGCTTCTCCAGGTCGGCCACCGGCTTGGTGTCCTCGACCGGGACCTCCTCGACCTGCTGCTCGACCTGGACCTCCAGGTTGAACAGGTAGCCGACGGACTCCTCCTTGATGCCCTCCATCATCGCGGTGAACATGTCGAAGCCCTCGCGCTGGTACTCGACCAGCGGGTCCTTCTGCGCCATCGCGCGCAGGCCGATGCCCTCCTGGAGGTAGTCCATCTCGTAGAGGTGCTCGCGCCACTTGCGGTCCAGGACCGACAGCACGACCCGGCGCTCCAGCTCACGCATGATCTCGGAGCCGAGCTGCGCCTCACGCGCCTCGTACTGCTCGTGGATGTCGTCCTTGATGGAGTCGCCGATGAACTCTGCGGTCAGGCCCGCCCGGTCACCGGCGGCCTCCTCCAGCTCCTCGATCGTGACCTTGGCCGGGTAGAGCTGCTTGAAGGCACCCCACAGCCGGTCGAGGTCCCAGTCCTCGGGGAAGCCCTCGGCCGTCTCCGCCTGGACATAGGCGTCGATGGTGTCGTCCATGAAGTGCTGCACCTGCTCGTGCAGGTCCTCGCCCTCCAGGACGCGGCGGCGCTCGCCGTAGATGACCTCACGCTGGCGGTTGAGGACCTCGTCGTACTTCAGGACGTTCTTACGGGTCTCGAAGTTCTGCTGCTCGACCTGCGACTGGGCGGAGGCGATCGCGCGCGTCACCATCTTGTTCTCGATCGGCACGTCGTCGGGGACGTTCGCCATCGACATCACGCGCTCGACCATCTGGGCCTTGAACAGCCGCATCAGGTCGTCGCCGAGCGAGAGGTAGAAGCGGGACTCGCCCGGGTCGCCCTGACGGCCGGAACGACCGCGCAGCTGGTTGTCGATCCGCCGCGACTCGTGCCGCTCGGTGCCCAGCACGTAGAGCCCGCCGAGCCTCTCGACCTCGTCCTTCTCGGCCTGGACGGCCTTCTCGGCCCGCTGGAGCGCCTCGGGCAGGGCGTGCGCCCATTCCTCGATGTGCTCCTCGGGGTCAAGACCGCGCTGGCGCAGCTCCGCCTCGGCGAGGTCCTCGGGGTTGCCGCCGAGCTTGATGTCCGTACCACGGCCGGCCATGTTCGTGGCCACCGTGACAGAGCCCTTGCGGCCGGCCTGGGCGACGATCGTCGCCTCACGGTCGTGCTGCTTGGCGTTCAGCACCTCGTGCTGGATGCCGCGCTTGCTGAGCTGCTGCGAGAGGTACTCGGACTTCTCGACCGATGTGGTGCCCACGAGGATCGGCTGCCCCTTGCGGTGCTTCTCCTCGATGTCGTCCACGACCGCCTCGAACTTGGCGACCTCGGTCCGGTAGATCAGGTCCGACTGGTCCTTGCGGACCATCGGCCGGTTCGTCGGGATGGGCACCACGCCGAGCTTGTAGATCTGGTGGAACTCGGCGGCCTCGGTCATGGCCGTACCGGTCATGCCGCAGAGGCCGGGCTGTTCCTTCTCGTTGTGGTCGTGGCGCTTGTAGAGGCGGAAGAAGTTCTGGAGGGTGATCGTGGCGAGCGTCTGGTTCTCGTCCTTGATCGGCACTCCTTCCTTCGCCTCGATCGCCTGGTGCATGCCCTCGTTGTAACGACGGCCGGCGAGGATACGTCCGGTGTGCTCGTCGACGATCATGACCTCGTCGTCGATGATGACGTAGTCCTTGTCCTTCTTGAAGAGCTCCTTCGCCTTGATGGCGTTGTTCAGGTAGCCCACCAGAGGGGTGTTCACCGACTCGTAGAGGTTGTCGATGCCCAGCCAGTCCTCGACCTTGCTGACTCCGGACTCGTGGATCGCGACCGTGCGCTTCTTCTCGTCGACGTCGTAGTCGCCGGTCTCCTCGATGCCCTTGAGCGGCTGGCCGGCCTCGCCGCGCTTGAGCCGCTTCACCAGCTTGGCGAAGTCCCCGTACCACTTGGTGGCCTGGTCGGCCGGGCCGGAGATGATCAGCGGCGTACGGGCCTCGTCGATGAGGATGGAGTCGACCTCGTCGACGATGGCGAAGTTGTGGCCGCGCTGGACGAGCTCGTCCTGGGACCACGCCATGTTGTCGCGCAGGTAGTCGAAGCCGAACTCGTTGTTCGTGCCGTACGTGATGTCGCAGGCGTACTGCTCGCGGCGCTGAGCCGGCGTCATGTTGGCGAGGATGCAACCGACCTCGAGGCCCAGGAACCGGTGGACGCGGCCCATCATCTCGGAGTCGCGCTCGGCCAGGTAGTCGTTGACCGTGATGATGTGGACGCCCTTGCCGGACAGCGCGTTCAGATACGCCGGCAGCGTGCCGACGAGGGTCTTGCCCTCACCGGTCTTCATCTCGGCCACGTAGCCCATGTGCAGGGCGGCGCCGCCCATCATCTGCACGTCGTAGTGACGCTGGCCGAGGACGCGCTTGGCGGCCTCGCGGACGGTGGCGAACGCCTCGGGCAGCAGGTCGTCCAGGGTCTCGCCGTCGGCGTAGCGCTGCTTGTACTCATCGGTGAGGGCGCGCAGCTCGGCGTCGGAGAGGTCGACGAAGTCCTCTTCGATGGAGTTGACCTGGTCCGCGATGCGGTGCAGCTTGCGCAGGATCTTGCCTTCGCCTGCACGCATGAGCTTCGAGAGGACGGACACGGGGGTTGGTCTCCTTGCCGGTCGGGCCTGGGACGGTCGGTTACCACTTGACTTACTGAGCAACGGCCATCGTATGCGAGGACCCCACCGCGCCGGGAGGGCCTGCCGTGACGGCGACCGTCCGCTGCTTCAATTCTGATTCACGTCTGCTTTCAAAGGGGACAACGTGCGGGCGCCGCGGATAGTGCCGCATCCGTCGGCCGAATTGAGCGAAGCGTGATAAGACGCTCACCCACCGCAAACAGACGACACCATTCCACGACCTCCGAGAGGATCGGCCGATGGATCCCGTCACCCTCACCACGGACCGCCTCCTGCTGCGCACGGTCGGCCCTCATGACACCGACGCGGTGTACGAGGCCTGCCAGGACCCCGACATCCAGCGCTGGACCACGATCCCCTCGCCCTACCTCCGCGAGCACGCCGAGGGCTTCACGGAACAGATGGTCCCGGACGGCTGGGCGGACGGCTCCATGTTCACTCTCGGCGTCTTCCTCCACTCCGGAGAACTCGCGGGCATGCTCGGCATCACCATGCGCGCCCTGGGCGTCGGCGAGATCGGCTTCTGGGCCACGAAACAGCACCGCGCCAACGGCTACATCACGGAGGCCGTCCTCACCGCCTGCCGCTGGGCCTTCGTCCACGCCGCGCTCGACCGCGTCGAATGGCGCGCCGAGGTCGGCAACCGCGCCTCCCGCGCCGTCGCGGAACGCGCCGGCTTCACCATCGAGGGCACCCTGCGCGCCGCCGTCAACAACAAGGGAGTCCGCCGAGACTCCTGGGTGGGCTCCCTCCTCCCCTCAGACATGGGCCTCCCGTCGACTGCCCCGTACCTCCCGGCACCGGCCTAGCTGCTGAGCTGCTGAGCTGCGGGCAATCGTGCCGCTAAGGGCGGCACGGGTGGGCGGTGGGGGTCCCCCGCTCGAGCGAAGCCGAGAGTGGGGGAGGCACCCCGCACCGCCGGGCTGCGGACTCACCCCGCCCCAGCACCAACGCCAGCACCAGACACCCAACCCCGCAGGTCACACCCCTTTGTCAGTCCCACCCCCTATCGTGCGGACCCATGACCACCCCGCGCCCCACCGCACAGCTCTCCGCAGACGAAGCCCGGAGACTGGCGCTCCGCGCCCAAGGCTTCCTCGGCGCCCCGGACCGCCGCTCCGGCGTCCGCGGCATCCTCCGCCACCTGGGCGCGATACAGCTCGACACCATCTCGGTCCTGGCCCGCTCCCACGAGCTCGTCCCGTACGCCCGCCTGGGCGCGGTAGGCCGGAAGACCGTCGAGAACGCCTACTGGAAGGACACTCACGCCTTCGAGTACTGGTCCCACGCGGCCTGCATCCTCCCCATCGAGGAATGGCCACACTTCGCCTTCCGCCGTCGCGCATACCGCAACCGCCCGCACTGGAACCACGACCTCCCGGACGGCGTCTACGACCAGGTCGTCAAGCAGCTCCGTTCCGAAGGCCCCCTCACCGCGACGGAGTTGGGCGGCGCGAAGAAGACGAACGACTGGTGGGACTGGTCCGGCACGAAGGTCGCCGTCGAACGCGCCCTGATGTACGGCGAGGTGGTCTGCGTCGAGCGCCGCGGCTGGAAGCGCCTCTACGACCTCGCCGAGCGCGCCGTCCCACAGCCCCTGCTGCACGACGAACTCGACGACACCGAGTGCCTGCGCCGCCTGGTCCGCCTGGCGGGCCAGTCCCTGGGCGTCGGGACCCGCGCGGACATCGCGGACTACCACCGCCTCAAGGGCGAACAGGTCGACGCGGTGATCGCCGACTCGGGCCTGGTCCCGGTCACGGTCGAGGGCTGGTCCAAGCCGGCCTGGGCCGACCCCGCGGCCCTGGAGACACCTCCGCGCGGCCGCCACCGCACCACTCTTCTGTCGCCCTTCGACTCCTTGATCTGGGAGCGGGCGCGCACGGAGCGGATCTTCGGCTTCACCCACCGCCTGGAGGCCTACGTTCCCAAGCAGAAGCGGGTGTACGGCTACTTCGCGATGCCGGTCCTGGCCGGCGGCCGGCTCGTCGGCCGCGTGGACCCGGCCCGCGAGGGCGGGACGCTGGTGGCCAGGCAGGTCACGCTCGACGGCCCGAAGGCGGTCCCGGGCGTCGCCCAGGCCCTGGCCGAGGCCGCGACCTGGGTGGGCTGCAGCGACGTACGTGTCGAGCGGGTCGACGCACCACACCTGCGCGAGCCTCTCGTGAGGGAGCTCGCCCGGACGACCGCCTGACCGTCAGCGAATCTCGAGAATCTTCTCCCGCATCGCGTACACCACCGCCTCCATCCTGGAGTGCAGCTGCAGTTTCTCCAGGATGTTGCGCACATGGTTCTTCACGGTGTTCTCGGAGATGAACAACTCCTTGGCGATGTCACGGTTGTTCATCCCCGTCGCGACGAGCTTGAGGACTTCGAGTTCGCGGTCCGTCAGCCGCGGCGCGGGCACCAGCCGGCGTTCGTCCGTGCGCTGGATCATCGACTTGAACTCGGTGAGCAGCTTCGACGCCATGGACGGGCTGATCTGCGACTGCCCGTCGGCCACCGCGCGAATGGCGGTGGCCACCTCGTCCGTCGAGATCTCCTTGAGGAGATAGCCGGTCGCGCCCGCCTTGATGGCGTCGTAGAGGTCGGCTTCCTCATCGCTGATCGTCAGCATGATGATCTTGGCGCTGGGTGCGACTTCCTTGATGGAGGTGCACGCCTCGATCCCGCCTCGCTTGGGCATCCGCACGTCCATCAGAACGATGTCGGGCAGCAGATCGGCGGCCTTCTCCACGGCTTCGGCGCCGTCGCCGGCCTCCCCGATGACCTGGATGTCCTCCTCGGCCGCGAGCACGATCTCCAGGCCACGGCGGAACAGGGCGTGGTCGTCCACCACAAGGACTCTGATCGGTTCCTTGCGTGGAGAATCCGTGGCCGGGCCCATGCCGACGACGCCGTCGTCGGCATCCTCGTCACGCATCGGTCCGAAGCTGTCCGCCATCGTTCCTCCCCCTGAAGGCTGTGGCCTGAGGTCCTGAGCCATCGCCAACCCAGAGCAACGACCCACCGATTGGGTCGTTGCCACCATGATTTCATGCCCGGACGGCACCAGGGCGACCGAGCGGGGCGCGCAGTGGTCGCACAGGGGTGCCCCTGGGGGCGCACACGCGCTCCAGGGGCACCTGCTCCACTGTCACCCGGTGGTCTCCCGGCCCGGTCAGCCGCCGAGCGCACCGCCCGCGTCCGGGGCGTGCACCTGGGTGACCATCGTGTCCGTGCTGAGGTGGATCACGCCGTAGTCGTAGGCGTGCCGCCGGTAGACGACACTCGGTTCCTTGGTCTCGGAGTCGACGAACAGGTAGAAGTCGTGCCCGACCAGCTCCATCTCGTAGAGAGCCTGGTCGAGGGTCATGGGCGCTGCGACGTGGGTCTTCTCGCGGACGACGATGGGGCCGTCACCCTGTACCTCCAGCGAGCCGATCTTCTTCGTGGGCACGGCCTCCGGCTCTTCCTCCGGAGTCGGCACCAGGCCGTTGCCGTTGAGCGTCGCCACGCCCGGGACGTGATCGGCGACCTCGGCGGCCGGGATCCGGCGCGAGCCACGACGCGAGAACCGCTTGTCGTGCTGCCTGCGCAGCCGGGCTTCCAGCTTCTCCGCCGCCAGGTCGAGCGCCGCGTACGGATCGCTCGCCGCTGCCTCCGCCCGGATCACCGGACCGCGGGAGCGGAGCGTGATCTCCACTCGGTCACAGCGGTCGGCCTGCCGGGGGTTGGGCTCCTTGGACACCTCGACGTCGAGGCTGATCACCTTGCCATCGAGCTTCTGGATCTTCTCCAGCTTCAGCTTCTCGGCCACGTGCTTCCGGAACCGCTCGGGCACCTCGGTCTTGCGGCCCTTGACGACGATGTCCACGCAGAACTCCGTTCCCGGATCACTCCGCTTCGGTGCGGAGCATCTCCCTTTTGCACCAGGTTCCGGTGAGGCCCGGAACCTCGGACACTCGGTGACTTCCACCTCCTCCCCCGTGAGCGAGATCTCCACTCCACCGTCGCGAGTGATGAAGAAAAACCCGCAGCACGGCATTCGGTTTTGAGAGGTGTGGCCTGCGGCTTTCCCTCTCAACCGAACATATCTCGCCCGGACGGATGTCGTCACCCTCTACTGCGGCGTACCTCCGTTCAGGTGAATAGGCCCTCTCGTTACCTGCAACGACGCAAGTTCTCAGTCAGTTCCGGTTTATTTCGAAAGAGTCCGGCGATGCCGCGACCACAGCCGCGCACACCACGTCAACGACTCCGCCGACGCCGCCCGCGCCCGTGATTCCCTGCCGGGCGGGCCATCGGCCCGTCCTCTCTCGCGTTGATCCGACGTTCTGTTCTTCTCTGCTTTCCCACGTCTCTCCCCTGTACACGACCCCAGTTCCCGCAGCGTTCGAAACCAGCCCCGCCGCCGACCGCACGGCACGCGCGGCTTCCGCCAGGGACGCCCCCGTGGTCATCACGTCGTCGACGAGGACGACGGGGCCCTCGGAGAGCAGCCGGGCCCCACCGGGCACCACCGTCAGCGCGCCCGCGAGATTGTCCAGCCGCTGCCGGGAGTTGAGCCCCGACTGGTCGGCCACGGCCCGCCGTTGCCGCAGCACGCCGAGCGCCCTGGCCGGGACCCCGCTCCGCCGCAGCTCGCCCGCCGCCGCGAGCGCGATCCGCCGCGCGGGATCATGCCCCCGGGCCCGCACGGCCCGCCGCCCGGACGGAACGGGCACGAGCAGCACGGGCACTCCGCTGCCCCGCGACCCCGCCCTTCCGGTACCGGGCCACGGCCCGCTCCGGGCCCCTGGAAGCCCCGCGCGTACCGCTCCCGCCAGAGCGGTCCCGAGCGGACCGGCGAGCGCCAGAGCTCCCCGTTCCTTGTGGGCCAGCAGCGTCGCCCGGACCTCGTCCGCGTACCGCGCCGCCGCGTGCACCACCGGCAGCCCCGACGGCTCCGGCACCGGCCGCACCCGATGCGCCACCGCTCCGCCCAGCACCGCACGGCACTTCGCGCACAGCACCGTACGAGGCGCCCCGCAGCCCCCGCACTCGCCCGGCAGCACCAGGTCGGTGAGGTCCTGCCACCACCCCCGCATGGCCACCACTGTGCCAACAGCGAGAGCTCCCGGCCACCCCTGTGGATAACTCCCTGTGGACAACGCGTCGCCCCAGGCCCGGCCGACTTCCACGGCGGCGATGGACAAACCGGCGCTGCAAACCGGCGCTCATCCCGGATAGACCGGCGCCGTCCCCTCCGTCACCTTCTGCCACTGCGCGCCCGACGGCAGCCTGACGATCCCGTCCACCGAGTACGCCACCAGCGGCAGCCGGTCGTCCTCGGCGGCGGTGACCTCCTTGACGCCGGTCAGGGCCGCGGGCGCCGGCACATCCGGCGTGGAGCCGTCGACCTGGACGTACCGCATCTGCTCCACGCCCCCGTGCTCGCGCCCGACCACCACGAGCCGGCTGTCCCCGGCCCACGACATGGCCGTGACCTCCTCCAGCTCCGGCGTCGCGGAGCGAAGCTCGACCACCCTGACGGCAGGCTTCCCGCCCGGCTTCTCCTCCCGCTCGATCAGCCCGATGAGCAGGGTCTTCTTGCCGCCCTTCTCCACGACGAGCGCGATCCGCACCCCGTCGGCGGCCACCCGCACGGACTGGATCCGCCCGTCCAGGTGCGGCGTGCGCACCTCCAGAGGATCGCCCTTGCCCTCCGCGAGCAGCATCAGCCGGGGATTGTCCGGGTCACGGTCGGCCACCCACAGGCCGTCGTCCGCGTCCCAGCTGGGTGCCGTCAGCCGGTCCTCCTCGGTCCGGCCCTGGCTGCGCAGCACAGGCTCGCCCAGCGAACCGCCCGAGACCAGCGACCCCACGTACAGCGACCTGCCGTCGAGCCCGACACCGGCCGCGGTGTGCTCGTCGCGCGACACCGCCACCGACCGCAGCGCCGTGTCGCCCTCGCCCAGCGCCCCCGGCGCCGTGTCGGGCTTGGTGTCGCTGCTGCCCGCGGGCATCCGTACGAGCCGGTCCTTGGCGTCGACGAAGTACAGGTAGTCGGGGTGGCGCGCCGAGGGCCGGAAGGCCGTCGCATCGGCCGCCTCCTGGGTGAGGGAGCACAGCTCGGCACCGTCGGCCCGCAGCTCGACCTCGTCCACCGCTGGGCTGAGGTTGCGCAGTGTGAAGAGCATCTGGGCCGCGATCTCCTGGCACCTGTTGGTGCCGATGCCGGCGGCCTTGTCGTTGAGCGGGACCGTCAGCTTGTTCCGCTCGTCGGGCGTCAGCGCTCCGGCGTCCTTCGCCAGCGCCGTACCGGTGGGGACGCTCGACCTGACCACGGGACCGAGCCACCGCGTGGGCCCGTTGAGTACGGAGCGCACCATCTGCGTCATGGGGTCCACGCGGCGGCGGACGTAGACGGGGTCGGCGACCGCCGTGGGCTGCGTGTTCGCCCCGGCCGCCATGCTGTTGGAGGCGAAGTAGTACTTGTTGACGGACATGTAGTTGCGCTGGAAGTCCGACTGGCCCATGAGGACGCCCTGCGGCAGCACGTCGATCCGCCACTGCCCGCTCTTCTTGTCCTGCGTCAGGTGCACGGTCCTGCCATAGGCCCCGGTCGCGGGCGCGTACGACTGCTGCGCGTCCACGGTGGCCACCTTGGTGCCGGTCAGCGTGTACGAGATCTCGCCGGTGTCCTCCCGGCCGCCGGCACCCTCGGCCTTGGCGCCCGGCCCGTCCGTGAGCACCGTGGTGGACAGCTCCGGGCGCCAGGTCTTCGCGGCCTCGCCGGTCAGGTACTGGCGCGCGGTCTTGTAGTGCGGATCGTCGCTGGTGAGCGCCTCCAGGAAGCCCTGCACGATCTCCGAGGGCGGCGCGTCCTCCCCCGGCGGCACGGCGAACACCCGCACCTGGGTGTCCTGGCGCGGTGTGGACTCAACGCCCCGCAGATCCCCGCTGTCCGGCATCGAGGCGCACCCCGCCAGCACCAGCACGCCACCGGCGGTGTACGCCATCACACGCGCGGGCGTACGCCGACCGCGCCCCTCGCGGTCAGCGCCCACGAGATGCCTCCCCTTGCCTGTCCGCGTCTCCCGGCCCGGCTTCCCTGCCCGAGCCGGCGGAGCCGTTGTCCTTGTCCCTCGGCCGTCCCACGACCGGTTCCCGAGCCGGTTCCCGGGACGTCGCCGCAGGGCCACTGCCGGCCCCGTCACGAGCCGCTCCGGCCGAATCGCCCGCACGCTCTTCACACGCCGTTCCGGCCGTTTCATCCGCGCTCTCGTCACGGACCGTCCCCGCCGTACCACCCACACCGCCGGCCCCGACCGGGCCCGCCGGGCCCTCCCCACGGGCCGGCTGCTCCCCTGCCCCCGGAGCGTCCGGCCACCGCGTGCCCGAGGCGGGCCGCGGCACCACGCGCGCGCCGTTGCCGGGCAGCGCCGTCGGATCGGCCGTGGGGGCCACAGTGGCCGCCCGCGGCGGTATCGGGTTCCGCGCCGGACCCGGCGGCACCGGACCGCCCGCCGGCTGCGCCGGCACGGTCGCCCGCTTCTCACCGTCCCCGCCGCCGCACGGCAGACCCGCGTCGTCGAGCCCCCGGTTGCGCCGGGAGTCCTTGGGCTCCAGCGGTATCGGGGAGCCCCGCAGCGGCTCGTCCGCCGTCCTGGGCAGCGTCAGCCGGAACTGCGAGCCGCCGCCCGGCTCGCCCCACGCCTGCAGCCAGCCGCCGTGCAGCCGCGCGTCCTCCAGGGCGATCGACAGCCCCAGACCCGTACCACCCGTGGTACGCGCGCGTGCCGGGTCGGCCCGCCAGAAGCGGCTGAACACCCGGGTCGCCTCGCCCGGCTTCAGCCCGACCCCGTAGTCCCGCACCGCGACGGCGACCGCGCCGCCGGCCGCGGCGAGCTTGACGACGACGTCCCTGCCCTCACCGTGCTCGACGGCGTTCACGACGAGGTTGCGCAGCACGCGCTCCACGCGCCGGGCATCGGCCTCGGCGACGACGGGCTGCTGGTCCCCGGAGACCCGGATCTGCGTCCCCTTGCGCTCCGCGAGCGGCTCGGCCCCACTCACCACCCGCCGCACGACCTCCCTGAGGTCTATCGGCTCCGCCTCCAGCGCCGCGGCACCCGCGTCGAAGCGGCTGATCTCCAGCAGGTCCGCGAGCAGCGACTCGAACCGGTCCAGCTGGTCGGCGAGCAGCTCCGCCGACCGCGCGGTGATCGGGTCGAAGTCCTCCCGCGCCTCATGGATGACGTCCGCCGCCATCCGTACGGTCGTCAGCGGCGTACGCAGCTCGTGCGACACGTCCGACACGAACCGGCGCTGCATCCGCGACAGGTCCTCCAGCTGGCTGATCTTCAACTGAAGGTTCTGCGCCATCTTGTTGAAGGCCTCGCCGAGCCGCGCGATGTCGTCCTCGCCGGTGACCTTCATACGTTCCTGAAGCCGCCCGGCCGACAGCCGCTCGGCGATCCCCGCCGCCATCCGCACCGGCGTGACGACCTGGCGCACCACCAGCCAGGCGATGGCCCCGAGCAGCACGACGACGAACAGCCCGGCCGTCGCCAGAGTCCCCTTGACCAGGCTCAGCGACTTCTCCTCCTGGGTGAGCGGGAAGAGGTAGTACAGCTGGTACGGATCGCCGTTCGGGTCGTTGACCTGCTTGCCGATGACCAGGGCGGGCTGCGAGTCCTTGGTGTCGTTGTTGTAGATGACCCGGCTGTAGCTCTGCGCGGCCGCCGTACTGCCGCCGATCCGCTCCCGCAGCGCCGCGGGCACGCTCTTGCTCCAGTCCACCTCGCCGGAGGCACGCGGACCGCGCCCGCCCGCACCGTCGGCGTCGGAAGCCGGAAGCGTGACCACGTCGAAAGCGCCCTGCCCGCCACTGGACAGCGAGGACACCAGATCACTCATCCACTGGATGACGTTCTGCGCGGGACGGCCGTCCGCCGTGGCGACATCGTCGCCGGTCCCGCTCGCCGCCTCGTCGGCCCGCTGCTTGGCCACCGCGAACCCGCCGGTGGCCTGGCTCTGGGACGCCTTCACCTTGGCGTCCAGCAGGCCGTTGCGCACCTGCCCTATGACGACGAAGCCCAGCAGCAGCACCACACCCAGCGACATCAGCAGCGTCGTGACGACGACCTTGAGCTGGATGTTGCGCCGCCACAGCCGCATGACGGGCAGCAGCGGCCGACGCACCCACCGCATGAACAGGCGGATGACCGGGCTGCCCTGAACTCCGCCCTGGAGCAGCAGCCCGCTCTCCAGGAACCGTCCCCAGCGGGAACCCGCCTTCTTCCGCCCGACAGGCCGCCCCGGGCGGGCCCCGGACCGTCCGGGCGCCGAAGCGGCACTGTCGCCGGACATGTCAGCTCGGTCCTGCCTTGTACCCGACGCCACGGACGGTCACCACGATCTCCGGCTTCTCCGGGTCCTTCTCGACCTTGGAGCGCAGCCGCTGCACATGCACGTTGACCAGCCGCGTGTCCGCCGCGTGCCGGTAGCCCCACACCTGTTCCAGCAGCACCTCGCGCGTGAACACCTGCCACGGCTTGCGCGCGAGCGCGACCAGCAGGTCGAACTCCAGCGGCGTCAGCGCGATCGACTGCCCGTCCCGCTTCACGGAGTGCCCGGCCACGTCGATGACCAGGTCACCGATGGCGAGCTGCTCCGGAGCGGGCTCCTCCGACCTCCGCAGCCGCGCCCGGATCCGGGCGACCAGCTCCTTCGGCTTGAACGGCTTCACGATGTAGTCGTCGGCACCCGACTCCAGGCCCACCACGACGTCGACCGTGTCGCTCTTCGCCGTGAGCATCACGATCGGCACCCCGGACTCCGCCCTGATCAGACGGCACACCTCGATGCCGTCCCGGCCGGGCAGCATCAGGTCCAGCAGCACCAGATCGGGCTTGGCCTCACGGAATGCGGCCAGCGCCTTGTCACCGTCGGCGACGAAAGACGGCTCAAAACCCTCACCACGCAGCACGATGCCGAGCATCTCGGCCAGTGCGGTGTCGTCGTCGACGACAAGGACTCGTCCCTTCATAAACGACATCATCCCATTCTCATAACAGTGGCGAAGGCAGTGGTGAGGTAGGTCACCGGCCAGTGACCATAGTCGCAGCAACCGCTACTGTCTGCCCTCGCCCACCCGTTATCGATCTCGACAACACCCGCTGACCGGGCCCCCGGCCCACAGGCATGGGGCGAGACGGCCGGAGCCGCCCCGCCCCGACCGCGCCCCGGCAGCCGTCCGACTCAGCCCGTCGTCACCCTGCGCGACCGCGCACACACCTCGGCGAGCGCCTCGGCCGTCACCGGCGACACCACACCCTCCTCCGTGACGATCGTCGTCACCAGCTCGGGCGGAGTCACGTCGAACGCCGGGTTGTAGGCCTGCGTCCCCAGCGGCGCCACGGGGATGCCACCCCCCGCCTCCGCCACCCCGGCCACCGGCACCTGCGGCGCCACCAGCTCGGTCACCTCGTGCCCGGGACGCTGCTCGACCTCGATGGACGCCCCTTCCGCGGTCTCCAGATCCACCGTCGTCACCGGCGCCACCACGATGAACGGCACGTGGTGGTAGCGCGCCAGCACCGCCAGCGGATAGCTCCCCACCTTGTTCGCCACCGAGCCGTCAGCCGTGATGCGGTCCGCCCCGATCAGCACCGCGTCCACCTCCCCGGCGGCGAACAACGACCCCGCCGCGTTGTCGGTGAGCAGCGTGTACGCCATCCCGCTGCGCGCCGCCTCGTACGCCGTCAGGCGAGCGCCCTGCAGCAACGGACGCGTCTCGTCCACCCACAGCCGCCGCAGCCGACCCGCCCGATGCGCCGCGAGCGCCACCGCGAACGCCGTCCCCTCCCCGCCCGACACCAGCGAACCGGTGTTGCAGTGAGTGAGGACCCGGTGCCCGCCACCGGGCAGCAACTCGTCCAGCAGCGCCAGCCCGTGCTCGGCCATCCGCACACTGGCCTCGGCGTCCTCCCGGTGCAACTGCCGCGCCGCGGCCAGCGCCGCCGAGGCCGCCTGCCTGACATCACCACCCTTGGCGAGCGCCGCCTCATGGGCCGAGTGCGCCCGGCGCACACCGAGCGCCAGGTTCACCGCGGTCGGCCGGGCACTCGCCAGCGCGGCGGCGGCCTCGTCCACATCGAAGCCCCGCACGGCGGCGAGCGCGACACCGTACGCCCCCGCGATACCGAGCAGCGGCGCCCCGCGCACGGCGAGCGAGCGGATCGCCTCCACCAGCGCGGACGCGTCCGTACAGACCAGTTCGACCTCCTCGGCGGGCAGCCTCGTCTGGTCGAGAAGGACCAGAACGGGTCCTTCCGGTGGCTCCTCCCAACGGATCGCGGGGATCTCGGTCGGCCGTTTGTCATCGCCGCTGTACGCGTACTGATCAGCCATGCGGTCAGTCTGCCCCCTGTGGAGCGGACAATTGAAGGTACGCAGCCCATACCGCGCCCGGTCATTCCAAGACCACCCCATGGCACGATGGCTGCCAACCTGCCGCCGCGACCGCGGACGGGCACCGTGAAGGAGCGACGATGAACGACACTCCGGGCTGGGCCTCGCCCGGATCCGCCCCGTCCGACGGGCAGCAGCCGGACCCGTCCGGCGCTGCCGAGCCCACCGACCGCCCCGGCCCCGCACAGCCGGCGGACCAGCCCGGCCCAGCGGCCCAGCCGCGCCAGGCCCCGCAGGGCCCCGGCCCTCAGTGGTCCAAGGACCAGCCGCCACCCGCCCAGTGGTCCGCCCCCAGCACCCCGACCGTCCCCGGCCAGGCTCCCCCGCCCCCACCACCCGGCCCGGGCTGGGGCACCCAGCCCCCCGGCGGCCACGGTCCGGCCGGACACGGTCCTGGCGGCGGCCCCGCAGGCCCCGGCGGATACGGAGCCCCCGGCAGCCCCGGCCCCTACGGCGGCTGGGGCAGCGGCTGGGGCGGCCCCCCGCCCGCCGCCAAGCCAGGCATCATTCCGCTCCGCCCGCTCGGCGTGGGCGAGATCCTCGACGGCGCCGTCTCCACCATGCGCACCTACTGGCGCACGGTCCTCGGCATCTCCCTGACCGTCGCGGTCCTCACCGAGATCATCGTCGTCCTGTTCCAGGGCCTCGTCCTGGACACCTCCAGCACCGAAGCCCTCAACGATCCGAGCGCCACCCTCAGCGAGCTGAGCCGTGCCATGAGCGACGCCCTCCTCAACTCCAGCGTCGTCTTCGTGATCTCCCTGGTCGGCACCGTCATCGCGACGGCACTGCTCACCACCGTCACCAGCCGCGCCGTACTCGGCAAGCCGGTGGCCATCGGCGAGGCCTGGCGGGACGCGCGCCCTCAGGTCGTCAAACTGTTCGGCCTCATCTGCCTGCTGCTGCTCATCACCGCCGGCATCGTCACCGTGGGCACCCTGCCCGGCATTCTCATCACCGCCTCCGGGAGCACCGGACCGGGCGTCGCCCTCATCGTCCTGGGCGTCATCGGCGCCGGCATCGTCGCCCTCTGGCTGATGATCCGCTTCTCCCTGGCCTCGCCCGCCCTGATGCTGGAGAAGCAGGGCATCAAAAAGGCCATGAGCCGCTCCGCGAAGCTCGTCCAGGGCACCTGGTGGCGGATCTTCGGCATCCAGCTGCTCGCCACGATCATCGCGAACGTCGTCGCCTCGATCATCGTCATCCCGTTCACCTTCCTCGCCGCGGCCCTCAGCGGCGACGGCGTCACCGGCTGGCTCAACAGCGGCGGCGCCGGCCTCGGCTGGACCTTCCTCATCGTCAGCGGCATCGGCGCGGTCATCGGATCCATGATCACCTTCCCGATCACCGCGGGCGTCACCGTGCTCCTCTACATCGACCAGCGCATCCGCCGCGAGGCCCTCGACCTCGAACTGGCGCGCGCCGCAGGCGTCCAGGGCTACGGCCCCAACGCCGCCGGCACCACCCCGGGGAGCTGATGCGGTGAGCTGGCCGGGGGAACCTCTCACAACAGCACTGCCCCGCACCGCCATACGGACGCTGCTGCGCGCCGGCGACACCTCCGTACTGTCGTCGGCACGCTCCACCGACGAGCCGCCCCTCACCACCCCACGCGACCCCGCGCGCGAGGCGGCCCGACGCGAGCTGTCCAAGCGGATGTACCACGAGAACGACCCCAGCCTGTTCCAGCGCGCCCTCGACGCCTTCTGGGACTGGCTGGGCAAACTGTTCAACGCCGCCTCGTCCGCGACACCCGGCGGCACACTCGGCCTGGTCGTCATCATCCTGGCCGTCCTCGCGGTCCTGGGCGCCCTGTGGTGGCGCCTGGGCACCCCGCGCCGCCAACCCACCTCTTCCGCCGCCCTGTTCGACGACCGCCCCCGCAGCGCCGCCGACCACCGCGCCGCCGCCGAGGCACACGCCGCCCAGGGCCACTGGAACCAGGCCGTCCAGGAACGCATGCGGGCCCTCGTCCGCGCTCTGGAGGAACGCGCCCTCCTCGACGTCCGCCCCGGCCGCACCGCCGACGAGGCCGCCGCCGAAGCCGGCCGGGCCCTGCCCGCCCACACCGACCGGCTGCGCGCCGCCGCCGGCGACTTCGACGACGTGACGTACGGCGGCCGCTCGGCGACCGAGCAGTCGTACCTCCGCACCGCCGAACTCGACCGCGACCTGGAACGCGCCAAGCCCCAGCTCGCGACCAGCAGCGCCCACAGCACGGCCCCCCATACCCGCCAGGGAGCCGCCGAATGACCACCGAGGCCACGCTCCCGTCCACCTCGGCCTCGCCCACCGCCCGCCAGGTATGGACCCGCACGCGCGGTATCGCGCTCGCCCTCGTACTGCTCGTTGCGGCAGCCATCGCCATCGCCGTGATCCGCTCCGACGCCCGGCACGGCGAACTCGACCCGCGCTCCGCCGACCCGGGCGGCAGCCGCGCCGTCGCCGAACTCCTCGCCGACCGGGGCGTGGACACCCGAGTCGTGACCACCTTGGACGAGGCCACCGCCGCATCCGGCCCGGACACGACGCTCCTGGTCGCCGCCCCCGACCTGCTGACCCGAAGTCAGCAGTCCCGCCTGCACGACTCGTTCGCCGACTCCGGCGGCCGAACCGTCCTGGTCGCCTCCGGCAGCGCCTCCGTCGAACGGCTCGCCCCCGGCGTCACCGCCGACCCCGCCACCAGCCTCGACTCGACGCTCGCCCCCGACTGCGACCTGCCCGCGGCCCAGCGCGCGGGCACCGCCGACACAGGCGGCGTCCGCTACACCACCACGCACCTCGACGCCGACCAGTGCTACCCCAGCGAGCGCTTGGCCACCCTGCTGCGCATCCCGGCCACGACCGGGAACGGCGACACCGTCGCCCTCGGCGCACCCGACATCCTCCTCAACGACCGCCTCGATCAGCAGGGCAACGCCTCGCTCGCCCTCCAGCTTCTCGGCTCCCGACCCCATCTGGTCTGGTACCTCCCCTCACTCTCCGACACGTCGGCCGCCGGCACCGACGACGAACGCGGCTTCTTCGACCTGCTCCCCTCGGGCTGGCTCTGGGGCACCCTGCAGCTCTTCATCGCCGCAGCCCTGGCCGCCCTGTGGCGGGCACGCCGACTAGGCCCCCTCGTGCCCGAAAAACTCCCCGTCGCGATCCGCGCCTCCGAAACCGCCGAAGGCCGTGCCCGCCTCTATCGCAAGGCCGACGCCCGCGACCGCGCGGCAAACGCTCTTCGCTCCACGACCCGCACCCGCCTCGCCCCCCTCACCGGCGTCCCCATCCCCCAGGCGCACACGCCTGAGGCCCTGCTCCCCGCCCTGTCCGCCCGCCTGCACGGCGACGGCCAGGACCTGCAGACCCTCCTCTTCGGCCCAGCGCCCAGCACCGACGCAGCACTCATCGCACTCGCCGACCGACTCGACGCCCTCGAAAGAGAGGTACGCCGTCCATGATGGACCCGACCACTGACAACGCCGGGCAGACCGGGGACCCGGGCACCGCCCGAGCCGCCCTGGAGGCCCTGCGCGCCGAGATCGCCAAGGCCGTGGTCGGCCAGGACCCCGCCGTGACCGGCCTCGTCGTCGCCCTGCTCTGCCGCGGCCACGTCCTCCTCGAAGGCGTCCCCGGCGTCGCCAAGACCCTCCTGGTCCGCGCCCTCGCCTCGGCCCTCGAACTCGACACCAAGCGCGTCCAGTTCACCCCCGACCTGATGCCGAGCGACGTGACCGGCTCCCTGGTCTACGACACCCGCAGCGCCGAGTTCTCCTTCCAGCCCGGCCCGGTCTTCACCAACCTCCTCCTCGCGGACGAGATCAACCGCACACCCCCCAAGACCCAGTCCTCCCTCCTCGAAGCCATGGAGGAAGGCCAGGTCACCGTCGACGGCACCCCCCGCCCCCTCCCCGACCCGTTCCTCGTCGCAGCGACCCAGAACCCAGTCGAGTACGAAGGCACCTATCCCCTCCCGGAAGCCCAGCTGGACCGCTTCCTCCTCAAACTCACCATCCCCCTCCCCTCCCGCCAGGACGAGATCGACGTCCTCACCCGCCACGCCGAGGGCTTCAACCCCCGCGACCTCCACGCCGCCGGCGTACGCCCCGTAGCGGGCCCCGCCGACCTGGAGGCAGCCCGCGCGGCGGTCGCCAAGACGACCATCTCCCCGGAGATCACCGGCTACGTCGTCGACATCTGCCGCGCCACCCGCGAGTCACCCTCCCTCACCCTCGGCGTCTCCCCTCGAGGCGCCACGGCTCTCCTGGCCACCGCCCGCGCCTGGGCCTGGCTGACAGGCCGCGACTACGTCATCCCGGACGACGTGAAGGCCTTGGCACTCCCCACCCTCCGCCACCGGGTACAGCTCCGCCCGGAGGCCGAAATGGAAGGCGTGACAGCCGACTCCGTCATCAACGCGATCCTCACCCACGTCCCCGTCCCCCGCTGATGGCACTCACCGGACGCGCCGCCCTCCTCGCGGCCCTGGGATCCCTCCCCGTCGGCATCTGGGAACCCGGCTGGACAGGCATCCTGGCGGTCAACGCCCCGCTGGCCCTGGCCTGCGCCTGCGACTTCGCACTCGCCGCTCCCGTACGACGTCTGGGCCTGACCCGCTCCGGCGACACCTCCGTACGCCTCGGCGACACCGCGGACGTGACTCTCACGATCACCAACCCGACCGGCCGCCCCCTCCGCGCCCAGCTGCGCGACGCCTGGCCCCCCAGCAGCTGGCAGCCGGGCACGGAAACGACGGCCTCCCGCCACCACCTCACCGTCCCCGCAGGCGAACGCCGACGCGTGACAACCCGCTTCCGCCCCACCCGCCGAGGCGACCGCCCAGCCGACCGAGTCACCATCCGCTCCTACGGCCCTCTCGGCCTCTTCGCCCGCCAGGGCACCCACAAGGTCCCTTGGACGGTTCGCGTCCTGCCACCGTTCACCAGCCGCAAGCACCTGCCCTCGAAACTGGCCCGCCTCCGCGAACTGGACGGCCGCACCAGCGTGCTCACCCGCGGCGAGGGCACCGAATTCGACAGCCTCCGCGAGTACGTCCCCGGCGACGACACCCGCTCCATCGACTGGCGCGCCACAGCCCGCCAGTCCGCGGTCGCCGTACGCACCTGGCGCCCCGAACGGGACCGCCATATCCTCCTGGTCCTCGACACCGGCCGCACCTCAGCAGGCCGCGTGGGCGACGCACCGCGCCTCGACGCCTCCATGGACGCGGCCCTCCTTCTCGGGGCCCTCGCATCCCGAGCCGGCGATCGCGTCGACCTCCTCGCCTATGACCGCAGGGTCCGCGCCCTCGTCCAGGGCCGCACCGCAGGCGACGTCCTTCCGGCCCTGGTCAACGCGATGGCCACGCTGGAGCCGGAGCTCGTGGAAACGGACGCCCGAGGCCTCACCGCCACCGCCCTCCGGACGTCCCCCCGCCGCTCCCTGATCGTCCTGCTCACCACCCTGGACACGGCCCCCATCGAAGAAGGCCTGCTCCCGGTCCTCTCGCAGCTCACCCAGCGCCACACGGTCCTACTGGCATCGGTGGCCGACCCTCACATCACCGAAATGGCCAAAGCACGCGGAAACACCGACGCCGTCTACGAGGCCGCCGCAGCAGCCCAGGCGCAGTCCGAACGCCACCGCACGGCAGAACAACTCCGCCGTCACGGTGTCACGGTCGTGGACGCGACCCCGGACGACCTGGCGCCGGCACTGGCGGATGCGTACTTGGCATTGAAGGCAGCCGGACGCCTTTGACCTTTGACATTCAGGGCCCCGCGAGGGGTCCTGAAACGCAGAAAACCCCGCATCCGAAGATGCGGGGTTTCCTTTGAATGATTGTTCGGCGGCGTCCTACTCTCCCACAGGGTCCCCCCTGCAGTACC